>NZ_JBHXFJ010000043.1:0-65279 GCF_042722465.1 Streptomyces sp. NPDC127098 | reverse complement strand
CAACGTCCTGTGGGCCATGATCCGTGACGGAGCGTGCTATCACGCTTCATCCCCCGTCACGGCTGCGGCTTGACAACACGATTGGGATGTCCTTCCAGGGAGTGCAGGGAGTACAGGAGTTGGGGATCGCCGGTCAGCGGGTGCGGGACGACGGTGGCCTCGACGCCGAACACCTCGCGCACCAGCCGCGGGGTGAGGACGTCGCGTGGCGTGCCGGCGGCGACGAGCGCGCCGTCGGCGAGGACGCCGACGCGGTCGCAGACGGCGGCGGCCAGGTTGAGGTCGTGCAGCACCACCAGCACCGTGGTCCCGGTGCGGCGCAGCAGGGACAGGAGCTGTATCTGGTGGCGGATGTCCAGGTGGTTGGTCGGCTCGTCGAGGACCAGGACGGCGGGTTCCTGGACGAGGGCGCGGGCGGCGAGTACGCGTTGGCGTTCGCCGCCGGAGAGGGTGAGCACGCCGCGGTCGGCCAGGTGGAGGACGTCGAGGTCGGCCATGGCGCGGCGGCAGAGGTCGCGTTCCCGGGCGTCGAGCGGCTGGTTGCCGCGCAGGTGCGGGGTGCGGCCGAGGGCGACGATCTCCCAGGCGGTGAAGTCGAGTTCGGTGCCGTTCTCCTGGGTGAGGGCGGCGACGGCGCGGGCGCTCTCGCGGCGGGGCAGGGTCAGCAGGTCGCGGTCGTCGAGCCGGACGGCGCCGCCGGTGGGGGCGAGGGCCCGGTAGACGCAGCGCAGGGCGGTGGACTTGCCGCTGCCGTTCGGCCCGACGAGGCCGGTGACGCGTCCGGCGCCGGCCTCCAGGGAGAGGTGCCGCACGAGATCCCGGCCGTCGATCGTGACGCGCAGGGCGTCGAGTCGCAGGCGAGCCGGGTGAGCCGGGTGCTCGGTCATCAGCGGCCGCCGAAGAGGTAGCCGCGGCGCCGCATCAGGGCGACGAAGACGGGGACGCCGACGAGCGCGGTGACGACGCCGATGGGCAGCTCCCGGGGCGCGGCCAGCGTTCTGGCCACCAGGTCGGCCCAGACGACGAACACGGCGCCGACGAGCGGGGCGAGCACCAGGACGCGGGCGTGGGTGGCCCCGACGAGGATGCGGACCAGGTGGGGGATGACGAGACCGACGAAGCCGATGGCGCCGCTGACCGCGACCATGGCGCCGGTCATCAGGGCGGTCAGCGCGAACAGCGCCCGGCGTACCGCGGCGCCGTCGACGCCCAGGCTGGCGGCGGTCTCGTCGCCGAGCGCCATGGCGTCGAGCGGGCGGGCGAAGCGGCGCAGCGCGAGGGTGCCGAGGAGGACGATCGCGGCGACCACGGGCAGCGATCCCCAGGTGGCGGCGCCGAAGCCGCCGAAGGTCCAGAACAGCACGGTGTGGGTGGCCTCGCCGTCGGGCACGAGGTAGACCAGCACGCTCATCACGGCCTGGAAGCCGTGGGCCAGGGCGATCCCGGTGAGCACGAGGCGCAGCGGGGTCAGGCCGGCGCGGCTGAGGGCGGCGGCGTGGACCAGGACGGCGGCGGCGAGCGCCCCGGCGAAGGCGCCGGCGGAGAGGGCGTAGATCCCGAGCGAGGAGAAGGCGCCGAAGACGGTGACCGACACGGCGCCGACGGAGGCGCCCGAGGAGACGCCGAGCACGAACGGGTCGGCCAGCGCGTTGCGGACCAACGCCTGCACGGCGACGCCGACCACGCTCAGTCCGGCGCCGACCGTGGCGGCCAGCAGCACGCGGGGGGTGCGGACCTGCCAGACGATCTGGTACCTGGTCAGCTCGTCGGCCGGGATCGGGCCGCCGGTCAGCGCCGCCCACAGGTAGCGGGCCGTGTCGGCGGGCGGGACGACGGCGGAGCCGAGGCCGATGGCGAGGACGACGGAGCCGAGCAGCGCGGCGGACAGCAGGAGGACGGGGAGGAGGAGACCGCGGCCGGCCGCCACGGCTCGGGGTCTGGGGGGCGGGGTGTCGACGGGCGGCGGCGCACCGCCGACCGAAGTGTTAATGGAAACCATTTGCAATAAGAGTGACAGTGCGGCGGCGGTTCCGTCAACGGCCGGAGAAGCGCCGGGCGCTTGGGACGAGCGCGGCGGCGGCCGGGGCGAGGAAGCACACGGCGGCGCAGACCGCGAGCACGGGTCCAGGACCGAAGGCGTCGGCCGCCGGAGCGATCAGCGCCAGGCCGACGGGCGCGAGGCCGTAGGAGACCAGGAAGTCGAGTGCGGAGACACGCGCCAACAGCCGGGGCTCGACCTCCCGTTGGGTCGCGGTGAACCAGGGCACGTTGAACAGCTCGATGCCCACGCCGGCGAGCGCGTAGGCGGCCACCACCAGGGCGGCGGGCGCCGGCAGCCACAGGCTGAGCGGCGCCAGACCGTAGACGGCCAGGCCCGCGAGGGCCGCCCAGCCGGCGGACCTCGGGTGCCAGCGCGCGACCACCAGGGCGCCGAGCAGCGCGCCCGCCGTGTAGGCGGTGGTCGCGGCGACCAGCACCGCCTCGACGCCGTAGCGGTCGCGGCTGACCAGCGGCAGCAGCACCCCGGTCGCCGAGTAGCCGGTGGTGATGACGGCGGCCAGCGCGCCGAGCCCGGCGAGGAACCAGGGGTGGCGCCTGGCCTCCCGCACCCCGTCGACGAACTCACTGACGAACTCGGTGACGAAGCCGGTCCGTTCACCGGGAACGGGACCAGGGGCGGGGGCGTGCCGGCCGCGCGGCGGAAGGGCTGCCGCGGCGAGCCACAGCAGGCCCATGCCGAGCAGCAGCGCGGGGACGCTGAGGAAGGCGGCGAGCAGGGCAGCGAGCCCGGGTCCGGTCAGCGTGGTGACCCGCACGGACAACGTCAGGGCGGCGTTGGCCCGTTGCCGGAGCGGGGCGGCCACCACCTCCGCCGTCAGCGCCTGGAAGGCCGGCCGGCAGGCGCCCTGGCCGGCGCCGATCACGACGCCGGCCAGCGCCATCACCGGCACCGAACGTCCCACGCCAGCCGCCAGCACGGGGCTGGCGAGGCCGGCGGCGAGCCCGGCCCACCACACCACGGCCCGGCGCGAGTAGCGGTCGGCGAGCACGCCGCCGACGACCACGGCGGCGAGGAAGCCGGCCGTGCGGGTGGCCAGCACGAGGCCGAGGGCGGCGGCCGTGACGGTGCCGTCCAGCAGGGCGAGCCCCAGCACGAACGGCATCGCCCAGGTGGCGAGCCCCGACGCGGTGCTGCCCGCCCACAGTCGCAGGAAGGCCGGGTCGCGCAGCGGTGACCTCGGCTCCGGGACGGGGGCGGCTGCGACGGTCTGCGTCGACGGTCCGGACACGGCGGTCCCCTCCTCAACTCGGGTGGCACGACAGCCTAGACGAAAATGACAATCATTTGTAATACTCCCCGGGGTCATCACCGGTGCGCCCATCGCTACCTGAGGGAGATTCCGTGCCACACCCGACGACCGACCCCACGTTCGTCGACCGACATCCCACACCACCGCCGACCGTCCCGCGCCCCACGACCGTCGAGGAGCTGGTGACCGCCGCGCTGGCGGGCACGGCGGGACCCGACCCGGCGGCGACCGTCGCCACCAGCGTGTTCTGGCTCCACCACGGCACCCGGCTGGCCGGCGGGGACACCACCTACCTCAACCAGTACCTGCTGGTGCGCTGCGGCCGGTCGTTCGGCGCCTGCGCCGTCGAGGACGGCGAGACCGACCCGGCGCTGTGCCGCGCCTACTCGGGGCGGCCGCTCGCCGCGCTGCTCGGCGACGACGCCCCCCGCCCACTCCGGCTCGCGGCGCTCGACGCCCTGCTGGCGGAGGCCGCGCCGCACCGGGAGGCCGCCGCCGAGCCGGTCACCCTGCCGGCCGGCACCCCGGAGGAGCGGGCCAGGGCCCGCGACGCCGCCATCGCCGGGCTGCTGGACATCGCCCCCGGCGCCCGAGTCGCCCTGATCGGGGTCGTCAACCCGCTGCTGGCCGCCATCCGGGACCGCGGCGGGGTGCCGCTCCCCTGCGACCTCAACCTCCGCGCCACCCAGTGGGGTCAGCCCGTCACCGACTCCATGGCCGAGGTGCTCGACGCCGCCGACGCCGTCATCGCCACCGGCATGACCCTCGGCAACGGCACCTTCGACACCATCCTGGGCCGCTGCCGGGAACGCCGACTGCCGCTCGTCGTCTACGCGCAGAGCGGCAGCGCGGTCGCCCGCGCGTTCCTCGGCGCCGGCGTCTCCGCCCTGTCCGCCGAGCCGTTCCCGTTCTCGCAGTTCAGCGCCGAGCCGACGGTGCTGTACCGGTACCGCGCCACGGTGCCGGGATGACCGCCGACGCCACGGGCACCGGCCAGGCGGCCTGCCACCACGGGGAGATACTCCAGGGCGTCTTCCGCGACCGCCACGGGCGGAGCTGTCCCGGCCTGGTCACCCTGCCCGTGCCGCCGGAGACCGGGCTCGGCTGCCACGCCGAGTTCACCCGCCACCCGGCGGGCCACCCCGACGACCTCACGGTCGACCCGCCCGACCGCGCCAAGGCCCTGCGCGCGGCGCGCCTCGCCGCGGCCGAGTGCGCCCGCCGGGCCGGCCACTCCCCCGGCGGCGGACGGCTGCGGCTGAGCGGGACCATCCCCGTGGGGCTCGGCATGGGCTCGTCCACCGGCGACGTCATCGCCGCCGTCCGCGCGGTCGCCGCCAGTCACCGCGTCACCCTCGCCCCGCACGAGATCGCGCGGCTGGCCGTCACCGCCGAGGGCGCCTCCGACCCCCTGATGCTGGCCGACCGCCCGGTGCTCTTCGCCCAACGCGCGGGCCGGGTGCTGGAGATCCTCGGCCCCGCCCTGCCGCCGGCCGTCGTGGTCGGCTGCGCCACCGGCGGCGGCCGCCCCGTCGACACCCTGTCCCTGCCCGCCGCCGCCTACCGCGACCAGGACCTGGCGGCCTTCGAGCGGTTACGCGCCCTGCTGCGCCGCGCCGTCGCCACCGCCGACACCGCGCTGCTCGGCCGCGTCTGCACCGCCAGCGCCACCCGCCACCAGCGGCTGCTCCCCAAGGAGGAGCTGCCGGCCCTCGTCGCCGTCGCCGCCGAGACCGGGGCGGCCGGCGTCCAGGTCGCGCACAGCGGCAACGTGGCCGGGCTGCTGTTCGACCCGGCACGCCCCGACCTGGCCCGACGACTCGACCGCTGCGTCGAGGCCCTGCGACGCCTCGGCCTCCCCGTCCTCGTGACGTTCACGACCCGTCAGACCCACGACGAGAGAGTGAGCCACCATGTACGACCACGTCGCCGACGCGATCGGCGCCCCGGACCTGATACGCCTCGAACCCGGCCTCGTCTGCCTGCGCTTTGAGACGATGAAGGTCGTCTCCGCGCTCGCCGCCGTCCGCCACCTCCTGGACCACGGGGTCGTGCGGCCCGGCGACACCCTGCTCGACAGTTCG
The DNA here is from genome assembly GCF_042722465.1 of Streptomyces sp. NPDC127098. NCBI lineage: Bacteria > Bacillati > Actinomycetota > Actinomycetes > Kitasatosporales > Streptomycetaceae > Streptomyces > Streptomyces sp. NPDC127098. Next base: position 59,884 of record NZ_JBHXFJ010000043.1, on the reverse strand, counting down.
AGCGGCATCTACGCCTACGCCCTCGCGCTCGCCTGCCACCGCCACGACCTGCGGTGCCACATCGTCGGCTCCACCACCGTCGACCGGACGCTGCGCACCCAACTCGCCATCCTCGGCGCCCGCCTCGAACAGATGGCGCCGAGCGCGGACCTCAAGCTCGACCAGAGCCGCCGCGTCGCGCGGGTGCGGGAGATCCTCGCCGCCCACCCCGACTACCACTGGATGCGCCAGTACCACGACGGAATCCACTACCTCGGCTACCGCGCCGTCGCCGAACGGGTCGTCAAGGAGACCGGCGGCCAGGCCGTCACGCTCGTCGGCGGCGTCGGCTCCGGCGCCTCCAGCGGGGCGCTCGCCGCCTACCTGCGGGAGCACGCCCCGGACACCACGCTGGTCGGCGTCCAGCCGTTCGGCAGCGTCACCTTCGGCAGCGAGCACGTGGCCGACCCCGAGATCATCATCGCCGGCATCGGCAGCTCCATCCCGTTCGGCAACGTCGACCACCGCGGCTACGACGTCATCCACTGGACGTCCTTCGGGACCGCGCTGGCCGGCAGCGTCGACCTGCTGCGCCGGCACGCCGTGTTCGCGGGGCTCTCCACGGGCGCCGCCTACCTCGCCGCCCGCTGGGAACACCGCGACCGCCCCGACCGCACCGTGGTGTTCGTCGCCGCCGACACCGGACACCGCTACGCCGACTCGGTCTTCGCCCGGCACCGGGAGGCCGCCCCCGTCGACGACCTCGCGCCCCGCCTGGTCACCAGCCCACGCGACCTTGCCCTGCCCTGGTGCCGCATGCGCTGGGCCGGCTCCCCCGCCCCCGCTGCCGCCGCCGTTGCGCCGAAGCGGTGAACCGGCCGTGCCCTGAGGCGTCGGGTGCCGGGCGGACGGCCGGCGGGCCGCCGATCATGGGCGGGCGCCGACCAGTCGGCGGCGCGGGGTCGGATCGGACGACGGAGGCCGCCGGTGACATTGGTCGAACGCACCACGGAGAAGCCCCAACTGGTCGAGCGCGACGACGAGTCGGACGTCTACCCGGACGACCGGCGGTGGGTCGTCGACTGCGTCCAGCGCATCCGCGGCGACCTCGCCCCCGTGGCGACGGAGTTGACCGAGATCCCGCTGCCGCCGCGGCTCAACGGGCTGCGGCTGTACGTCAAGCGGGAGGCCGACCAGCCGTCCGGCAGCCACAAGCACCGCCTCGCGGCGGCGCTGCTCGTCCACGCCCTGGTCAGCGGCTGGCTGACCAGGGGCCGGCCGGTGGTGGAGGCGTCCAGCGGCTCGACCGCCATCTCCGAGGCCTGGTACTGCCAGCGGCTCGGCATCCCCTTCTACGCGGTGGTGCCCGACAACACCAGCCGGGAGAAGAAGGCGGCCATCGCGGAACTCGGCGGCACCGTCGTCCCCGTCTCCGGCGACATCGTCGCCTACGCCCGCCGGGTCGCGAACCGGTACGGCGGCCACTTCCTGGACCAGTTCACCTACGCCGAACGCGCCTACGACTGGCGCGGCGACGAGGGGCTCGGGCCCGAACTGCTGCGCGCCGTGCCCGACCTGGACTGGTTCGTGATGGGCGCCGGCACCGGCGGCACCGCCGCCTCCGTCGCCCGCCACGCCCGCTACACCGGCAGCGACCTCCGGGTGTGCGTGCCCGATCCCGAGCACTCGGCGTACTTCGACGGCTGGTACTGGCGCGACCCGGCGATCACCGACCGGGGCTCGCACATCGAGGGCATCGGCCGGCCCAGGGTCGAGGCGTCCTTCGTGCCCTCGACCGTCAACCGCATGATGCGGGTCCACGACGCCGCCTCGGTGGCCACCATGCGGGTGCTCCACGAGCGGCGGGAGTGGGGGATCTCCCCCGGGCCCTCCACCGGGACCGGGGTGTTCGCCGCGATCCGCGTCCTGCTCGGCATGCGCGACCAGGAACAGTCCGGCAGCGTCGCCACCGTGCTGTGCGACGCCGCCGACCGCTACACCAACGAGTACTACAACGACCAGTGGCTCGCGGACCAGGGCATCGACTACCAGCCCTGGCTGCCGACGATCCGGAACTTCTTCGCCACCGGCGACTGGACGCCGCCCGAGCCCTTCCTGCCCGTCCCCCGGCCCCTCGTCACGCTCTGGAACATGTGACCCGCGGTCAGGGCGCCGGGCGCCGGCCGCGCCGGGCCCGCTCGCGGCGGGAGCCGGCGAACAGCGTCTCGGTCCTGTCCGTCTGCTCCAGGGTCCCGATGCGCTGCCCCATGCGCAGTTGGAGCGCCGGGAACCTCCCGTACTGGAACAACAGGATGTTCAGCGATCCGCCGTACCTGAAGTTCCCGATCTTCTGCCCCTTCCGCACCCGCACCGGACGCTCGGGCCGCCGGAACTCCGGCAGGTAGTTCACCGAGGCGATCGAGTTGAGGCCGACGGTCACCATCGCCACGTACGTCTCGTGCTCCCGCCCGCGCGGGTCGGTGAACACGGTCCTGAAGACCAGGTAGCCCCGGCGGAACCTGTCGAACACCTCGTAGTCGAAGCCGTAGCCGACGTTCCCCTTGTTGAGCAGCCCCGGGAAGTTCCGCATGCCGTAGTAGACGCCGCCGACGTCGTCGCGGGCCTCCACCACCTCGCCCGCCACCGGCGCGTGGTACCAGTGGTAGGTGTCGGGCATCAGCACGCAGGACACCGCCGTGCCGCCGGGCCTGACCACCTCGCCCGCCGCGTCCCGCTCCGGGACGAACCTCCGGTAGTGCGGGGAGTCCGCGAGGAGCTGTCGGACGTTCATGGTGACCGTCTTGACGGGGATCGGCGTCTCCTCCGTCAGGTCGTCGACGATCATGTTGATGACGCAGTCGGTCGGCGCGACCACCACGCTGTCGTCGTCCTCGGCGTCGATCGGCCGCCTGGTGTCGTCCCGCAGGTTCCGGGTGAAGAAGTCGTTGAAGCTCCGCCACGGGCCCGGCTCGAAGTCGTCCATCCGGGAGCCGAGTTCCTCCCGCCAGCTGGCGATGAGCCGCTGGCCCCGCTCCCCCTCGTCGTCCATCTGGGCGCCCTGGAGGGCGGTGAAGTCGGCCGTCATCCGCAGCCCGGGTCCGGTGGTCACGAAGACCATGCCGTAGTCGTTCTCGTAGGTGAGCCAGCTGAACTTCTCGATGTGGTGCAGGCCCTCGCTCGGTCGGGTCGTCCACCCCGCCTCGTACCACTCCCGGAAGAAGTCGCACAGGTCCTCGATCGACCTGCCCCGCCAGTCGTACCGCGCCTCGGGCGGCGTGTCCTCCGGGTACGGCACCACGTTGGCGATCGCCGCGTCGTACATGGTCGCGAAGCCGTCACGGTCCTCGCCGTACCACCGCCTGACCCTGCCGAGGAACTCGTCCAGGGTCCTCGAACAGCTCTCTTCGCCCGTCATCGCCTCTCCCGGTCGTCGGACACACACACGGCACGACGGATATGTGCCCGTCCAGGGCCCCGGCCAGGGGCAGATCCGGTCGCTTCACCGAAAAGTGGCCGCCTTCCCACGCATCCGAGGGGGCCCTCTCGCCATCCGGATGACGGACGTGACCCGCCGCGCCCGACGGCGGCCCGTAGGCTGGCCCACGCAGCTGGTTCGCCCCGTCCGCCAGGCGGGAGGCGTCGCAAGAGGGAACCCGGTGGGAATCCGGGACTGCCCCGCAGCGGTGAGCGGGAACGACCGCCGTCATACGCACTGGGTCCGGGAACCGGGCCTGGGAAGCGACGGCCAGTAGGTGTCCTCCGGTCCGGAGGGCGGGCCCGCGAGTCCGAAGACCTGCCAACTGCCCGCGCCCGGCCACCCGTGCGCGGACCTCCCGGTGACCCCGAGGGCGGGTCGGCGACACACCAGGCGGACGGCGGCGCCTCGCGCGCCAGGCCATGCCCGCCCGGTCACCGTCCCCCTTCGCGTCCTCGTCCCGTCGCCGGGATCCCAGGGAACCATCTCGCGAAGGAGAGCTCCGTGACCCCCAAGCCCGCAGCCGCGGCAGCACGGGCCACCGTGTACGGCTACCCCCGACAGGGCCACGACCGGGAGTTGAAGAAGGCCACCGAGGGCTACTGGAAGGGCCGCGTCACCGCCGACGCCCTCCGGGCCACCGCCGCCGAACTGCGCCGCGCCACCTGGCGACGGCTGGCCGAGGCCGGCGTCGCCGAGGTCCCCACCGGTGACTTCTCCCACTACGACCACGTGCTGGACACCACCGTCATGGTCGGCGCGATCCCCGACCGGCACCGCGCCGCCTTCGCCGCCGACCCGCTCGACGGCTACTTCGCCATGGCGCGCGGCACCCGGGACGTCGCGCCGCTGGAGATGACCAAGTGGTTCGACACCAACTACCACTACCTGGTCCCCGAACTCGGCCCGGACACCGTGTTCTCACCCGACTCCACCAAGCAGGTCGGCGAGCTGACGGAGGCCCTCGCGCTCGGCCTGACGGCCCGTCCCGTCCTCGTCGGCCCCGTCACCTACCTGCTGCTGGCCAAGCCCGCGCCGGGCGCGCCCGCCGACTTCGAGCCGCTGACCCTGCTGGACCGCCTGCTGCCGGTGTACGCCGAGGTCCTCGCGGACCTGCGGGCGGCCGGCGCCGAGTGGGTGCAGCTGGACGAGCCGGCCCTGGTGCAGGACCGCACCCCGGCCGAGCTCGACGCCACCGCCCACGCCTACCAGCGGCTCGGCTCCCTCGCCGACCGGCCGCGGATCCTGGTCGCCTCCTACTTCGACCGGCTCGGCGACGCCCTCCAGGTCCTGGCCAAGGCCCCCGTCGACGGGCTCGCCGTGGACTTCACCGGCGCCGCCGCGGCCAACCTCGACGCGCTGGCGGCCGTCGGCGGGCTGCCGGGCAAGCGCCTGGTCGCCGGCGTCGTCGACGGCCGCAACATCTGGATCAACGACCTGTCGAAGTCCCTCACCACCCTCGGCACCCTGCTCGGCCTCGCCGACCGGGTCGACGTCGCCGCCTCCTGCTCCCTGCTGCACGTCCCCCTGGACGCCGCGGCGGAGCGCGACATCGACCCCCAGATCCTGCGCTGGCTCGCCTTCGCCCGGCAGAAGACCACCGAACTCGTCACCCTCGCCAGGGGCCTCTCCCTGGGCACCGACGCCATCGCGGCCGAACTCGCCGCCAACCGCGCCGACCTGGCCTCCCGCGCCGGCTCCCCCATCACCCGCGACCCGGCCGTCCGCGCCCGCGCCGGCGCGGTGACCGCGGCCGACGCCCGCCGTCCCCACCCCTACCCCGAGCGGGCCACCGCCCAGCGGGCCCGACTCGGCCTGCCGCTGCTGCCCACGACGACCATCGGCTCCTTCCCGCAGACCGCCGAGCTGCGCGCCGCCCGCGCCGACCTGCGCGCCGGCCGCGTCGACCCGGCCGGCTACGAGGAGCGCGTGAGGGCCGAGATCCGGGAGGTCGTCGCCTTCCAGGAGCGGGTCGGCATCGATGTCCTGGTGCACGGCGAGGCCGAACGCAACGACATGGTCCAGTACTTCGCCGAGCAGCTCACCGGCTACCTCGCCACCCGGCACGGCTGGGTGCAGTCCTACGGCACCCGCTACGTCCGCCCGCCGATCCTGGCCGGCGACGTCTCCCGCCCCGAGCCGATGACGACGCGCTGGACGACGTACGCCCAGTCCCTCACCCCGCGCCCGGTCAAGGGCATGCTGACCGGCCCGGTGACCATGCTCGCCTGGTCCTTCGTCCGCGACGACCAGCCGCTGGCCGACACCGCGCGCCAGGTCGCCCTCGCCCTGCGCGACGAGGTGGCCGACCTGGAGGCGGCCGGCACCGCGGTGATCCAGGTGGACGAGCCCGCGCTGCGCGAGACCCTCCCGCTGCGGGCCGCCGACCGGTCCTGGTACCTGGCGTGGGCCACCGAGGCGTTCCGGCTCACCACCGCCGGCGTGCGCCCCGACACCCAGATCCACACCCACATGTGCTACGCCGAGTTCGGCGACATCGTGCGGGCCATCGACGACCTCGACGCCGACGTCATCAGCCTGGAGGCGGCCCGCTCCCACATGCAGGTGGCCCGCGAACTCGCCGCGCACGGCTATCCGCGGGAGGCGGGCCCCGGCGTCTACGACATCCACTCCCCGCGCGTGCCGAGCGCCGAGGAGGCCGCCGAACTGCTGCGCACCGGGCTGCGGGCCATCCCGGCCGAACGCCTGTGGGTCAACCCCGACTGCGGCCTGAAGACCCGCGGTTGGCCCGAGACCCGCGCCTCGCTTGAGAACCTGGTGCGGGCCGCGCACGCCGTGCGCGCCGAGCTGTCCACGGCCTGACCCGAACCCGCCCGCCGGGGCCGGCTCGCCAACCGACCGGCCCCGGCGGCGTCACCCCGCCGCGCGGGTTGACGGTGGCCGGTCAGGCCGTTACGTTGCCAGCGCGCGAGTGGGAGCGCTCCCAAAGCGGTGACCGCGAGCGTTTCAGTGACCCCGAGCGTTCAGGAGGCGGAACAGTGACGTTACCTCCCAACGAGTCCACGGGAACGGGTCCCGGATCGCCGAGTCGGCGGTCGGTGCTGGCGACGCTGGGCGCCCTGCCGGTCATCGCCACCGCCACGCCGGCCGTGGCGGCGCCCGGGGCACCGATCACGGCGGCGGCCACCGTGGTCGTCGACCCCTCGGCGTCCCGGCAGACGATCCGGGGCTTCGGCGGCATGAACCACACCGTCTGGATCAGCGACCTGACGGCCGCCCAGCGCGACACGGCCTTCGGCAACGGCACCGGGCAGCTGGGCTTCACCGTGCTGCGGATCCCCGTCCACGAGGACCGGAACAACTGGAGCCGCGAGGTCGCCACCGCCCGCCGCGCCGTCGAACTCGGCGCGACCGTCATCGCCTCCCCCTGGAATCCCCCGGCCAGCATGGTCGAGACCTTCGTGCGCGGCAGCCAGACCGACGCCCGGCGGCTGCGGTACGACAGCTACGGCGCCTACGCCCAGTACCTCAACGACTTCGTCGTCTTCATGCGCAACAACGGCGTCAACCTGTACGCGATCTCGGTGCAGAACGAGCCCGACTACGCGCATGACTGGACGTGGTGGACCCCGACCGAGATGGTCCGCTTCCTGCGCGAGAACGCCGGCTCGATCAGCACCCGGGTCATCGCCCCGGAGTCCTTCCAGTACGTGAAGAGCTTCTCCGACCCCATCCTCAACGACGCCCAGGCGCTGGCGAACATGGACATCCTGGGCGCCCACCTCTACGGCACCCAGTTCCAGAACTTCCCCTACCTCCTCTTCCAACAGCGGGGCGCCGGCAAGGAACTGTGGATGACCGAGGTGTACCACCCCAACAGCAGCGACTCGGCCGACCTCTGGCCGCAGGCGCTCGACGTCGGGGAGCACATCCACCGCGCCCTGGTCGACGGCCAGTTCCAGGCGTACGTGTGGTGGTACATCCGCCGCGGCTACGGGCCGATGCGCGAGGACGGGCAGATCAGCAAGCGCGGCGCCAACATGGCGCACTTCTCGAAGTTCGTCCGCCCGGGCCACGTGCGTGTCGACGCCACCCCCAGCGTCCAGTCCAGCCTCTACACCTCCGCCTACCGCGCCCCCAACGGACAGATCACCATCGTCGCCGTCAACAAGGGGACCTCGGCGGTGAGTCAACCGTTCACCCTCACCAACAACGCCTCGGCGCGGGTCTCCTCCTGGGTCACCGACGCCGGCCGCAACCTCGCGTCGGGCACCGCGCTCACCATGTCCAACGGCTCCTTCACCGCCCAACTCCCCGCCCGCAGCGTCACCACCTTCGTCACCGGGTGAGGTCCGCCCATCCGGCCGGGGGCCGGGTGGGCAACCTCCGGGGGCGCCGGATGGTCAAACCGGGCGACATCCGCCCCGACCTCGTTGGAGGACCCATGTCCGCACGCCGACTCCTCGCCACCGCCCTCGCCGCCGCCTGCGCCCTGGCCGCGGCGCTCACCGTCTCCGATGTCGCCCCGATCCTCATCGGCGGTGTGCTGATCGGAGCCTGAGCCTTCCCCGACGGGCCCGTGGGCCTCGCGGACGGCCGGTCAGGCGCGCGGGGCCCGGGGTCCGCCGACGCGGCGGACGGAGCCGAGCTGGTTGCGGTCCAGGTTGGTGTCGGTGAACCGCTCGGCCACCGCGTGCAGGATGTCGATCATGGCGAGCGTGGCCGGCGTGGGCATCCGGTTCTCGGGGCGGGCCAGCAGGATCCGGCGGATCGGCGCGGGCACGTCGGCGCCGAGCCGCACCAGTCGTACGTCGTTGCGCCGGTTGGTGAGCGCGAGCCGGGGCGCGATGGCGATGCCGAGGCCGGCGGCGACCATGGCCTGCGCCTCCTGGTAGTCGTGTGACTCGTAGGCGATCCGTGGCTCGAAGCCGGCGAGCCGGCAGCTGCGCCGCAGCACCTCGGCGACCGGATGGTTGTCGGCCCGGATGATCCAGTGCTGGGCGGCCAGGGAGCGCAGGCTGACCTCGGGCTCGTCGAGGAGCCGGGAGTTGGCCGGGACGACGAGCACGGTGGGGTCGTTGAGCAGGTGGGTCAGGGCCAGGGCCTCGTCGCTGACCCGGTTCCACCGGTAGTCCCACAGCAGGGCGAGCTCGACCTCGCCGGTGTGCAGCATCTCCCGCAGCTGGGCGAGCATCGCCGACCTGACCACCACCTCGGCGCCGGCGTGGGCGCGGGCGAACCGGGTGAGGGCCAGCGGCAGCAGCGAGGCGCTGACGGTGGGGAAGGAGCCGAGCCGCAGGGTGCCGCGGTCGAGTCGGGCGAAGGCGTCGAGATCCGCCTGGGCGGCGCGCAGCTCGCGGCGGATCGCCCGGCCCCGGGCCACCAGCGCCTCCCCGGCGCCGGTCAGCCGCACGCCGCGGGGCAGCCGTTCGAGCAGCGGCTGGCCGACCTCGGCCTCCAGCCGGGACATCTGCTGGGAGGCGGCGGACGCGGTCATCCCGGCGGCGGACGCGGCGCCGGTCAGCGAGCCGTGTTCGGCGATCTCGGTGAGCAGCAGCAGTCTCCGTACGTTGAGCACGCGTCGAGTCTAGCCTTTAGCTGCGCTAAACCCCTTCTAAGAAAATGGGTATTGTTCTCAACTCTTCACGGTGCCATCGTGAGCGCGTCCACGGCCCGTAACAAGCACAGAAGGACGGCTGAGGTGCGCGTTTCCGCGAGTCTGGTGCGTGGTGGCACGAGCAAGTGCTGGCTGTTCGACCACCGGCACGTCCCCGCCACGCTGGACGGTCTCGAGCGGCTGCTGGTCGACGCGTACGGCGCGAAGGACCCGGTCCACCTGGACGGCGTCGGCGGTGCCACGCCCACCACGTCCAAGGCCGCGGTCGTCAAGCCCTGCCCGGACGAGGGTGTCGACGTCGAGTACCTCTTCGGCCAGGTCGGCATCGGCGTCGACCGGGTCGAGTGGGGCAGCAACTGCGGCAACTGCGCCACGGCGATCGCCCTGTGGTCGGTGACCAGGGGGCTGGTCCCGATCAGCGGCGACCTGACCAGGGTCGTGATGCGCAACACCAACACGGGCGCGCTGCTGGAGGCCACCGTCGACACCGCCGGCGGTCTGGTGCCCGAGTTCGGCACCCAGACCGTGCCGGGCACCAGGTCCGGCGGGGTCGCGGTCGGCCTGACCTTCCTCGACCCGGCGGGGCGGACGACGGGCGCGCTGCTGCCCACCGGTAACGCCGACGACGAGCTGCGGTTGGCGGGCGAGACGGTCCGGGTGACCATGCTGGACGCCGGCGCGCCGGTCGTCCTGGTCGACGCGGCCGCGGCCGGCCTGACCGGCGCCGAGCCGGTCGCCGCGCTGCGCGGCGAGGTGGGCTGGCTGCGCTCGGTGCGGCACGCCGCCGCGCCCCGGATGGGACTGCTCCGTGCCGGCGAGGAGCCGGGCGACGCGGTGCCCAAGGTGGGGCTCGTCGGCGCGCCGGTGCCCTACGTCAGCTCCACCGGCGACCGGGTGGCCGCGAGCGACTACGACGTCTCGGTGCGGATGCTCACGATGAACGACCCGCACCCGGCGATCGGCCTCACCTCGGCGGTCGCCATCGCCGCGGCGCACCTCGTTGACGGATCGGTGGTGCGGCGGGTATCAACGGCCACAGCCGACTCCCAGCTGCGCATCGGCACACCCGCCGGTGTGGTGCTGGTCAGCGCGACCGACATCGGCCCATCGGGACCTCACCGGGTCACCGTGCGTCGTGCCGCACGCGTCCTGTGCGACGCCGAGATCCTCGTGCCGGAACCGGCCCTTCCGACAGCGGCCTGACGGTTCCGCCCCCTCTCTCCCCCGGTAAGGACGACAACGATGTCTGCTGAAGCCATATCCATCGCCGCGCTGTTGGTCATGTTCCTGGTCGGCACCGTGCTGCCGATCAACATCGGCATCCTCGCCTTCGTCGCCACGTTCGTGGTCGGCACCTCGGCGCTGGAGATGACCGAGGACGAGATCTTCGCGGGGTTCCCGGTGAACCTGTTCGTGACGATCGTCGGCGTCACCTATCTGTTCTCGATCGCGCGCCGCAACGGCACCATCGACCTGCTGGTCGCCGCCGGCGTGCGGCTGGTGCGGGGGAAGGTCGCGCTGATCCCCTGGGTGCTCTTCGTCGTGGCCTCGGTGTTGACGGCGTTCGGCACCTTCACGCCGGCGGCCGTGGCCATCCTGGCGCCGATCGGCATGAACTTCGCCTTCCAGCACCGGCTCAACCCGCTGATGATGGGGATGATGGTGATCAGCGGGGCCCACGCGGGCGCGTTCTCGCCGATCGCCGTGTCGGGCGCGCTCGTCCTGGACATGGTCGAGGACACGACGCTCTCGGTGTCGGCGCCCACCCTGTTCTTCGCCAGCTTCGGCTTCAACCTGCTGCTGTCCGCCCTGACCTTCGTGCTCCTGCACTGGCGGGCGCGCGTCCGGGTCCCGGCGGCCGCGGCCGCGGACACCACCGCCCCCGAGGGCCCCGGCTCAGCGGAGGACCCCGGTACCGGCGTGACCTGGCGGCAGGCGCTGACGCTCGTCGCGCTGCTCGTCCTGGTGGTCGGCGCGCTGGTCTTCGAGCTGCAGATCGGCTTCCTCGCCCTGGCGGCCGGCGCGGTGCTGGCCCTGGTCGACATGAAGAACCAGGAGAAGGCCGTCGAGGGCATCGGCTGGTCCACCATCCTGCTCGTCGCGGGCATGATGACCTACGTCGCGATGCTGGAGCACGCCGGGACCATCGAGATGATCTCCGAGCACGCGGCCAACGTCGGCGCGCCGCTGGTCGTCGCCCTGCTGCTGTGCTTCACGGTGGCGGTGACCTCGGCCTTCGCGTCGTCCACGGCCATCCTGACGGCGATCATCCCGATCGCCGTGCCGCTGCTGCTCGCCAGCCACCTCAGCCCGGCCGGCCTCATCGCGGCGCTGGCGATCTCCACGACCATCGTGGACGTGTCGCCGTTCTCGACCAACGGCGCCCTGGTGCTGAGCAACGCCAGGGGCGTCGACCGGCAGGGCTTCTACCGCCAGGTCATGAGCTACACCGCCGGCATCGTCGGCCTCGGCCCGGTCCTCGCCTGGGGCACCCTGGTGCTGGTGCCGTGGTCCTTCTGAGCGGGTCGTAGGGGACGCGGCGGGCGCGTCGCCACTCCGCCGTCAGGCCGTCAGTAACAGAACCAGGCGTCGGGCAGTTCGTCGTACGCCTCCCGCGACTCCGTGACGTCGTCGTCGTAGGTGACGTACCCGGCCGACAACCGCTCCGGTCTGAAGGCCAGACCACCGCCACGCCCCGAGACCGTGCTGGCGCGTATCTCGTACGTGGTCCCGGCGTGGAGCTCGACGGTCAGCGGATGCCGGGTGGTGTATCCGTCCGGCTCCCCGCCGAGGCCGAGCTCGCGCACCGGCTCGCCCCCGTCGGCCTCGACGCGCCATAACAGCAGCCGCTTGCCGGTCCTCCCCGTCGAGGCCGAGCTCGTGTCGCCGCGCAGGTACAGGCTCATCTCCGTGATGCCACCACCGGACTGGCAGTCCCGCACGCCGATGACCGCGTTCTCGGCGTCGTCGCCCTGGACGAAGAACACGCCGTAGTACGGGCCGCACGCGCTCAGCAGGGGCATCAGGCAGAGGGCCGTGACCGCTCTTCCCCACCTCATGCCGTGGAGCCTACGAGCGGCAGGGCACCGTGCGGTTCCGCGGGCGTCTCGGTCCGGCGGCGATCGGTGCCCCGACGTCGCTGCCGGGGGTCAGACGGCGAGGGTGGCGACGATCGTGCCGTAGAGGGCGATGAGGAGGACGCCGTCGAAGCCGACGCGCAGCCAGCCGCGTTCCTGGCGGACGAGGAGGCCGCCGAGCAGGATCGTGGTCATCACGAGGGCGCCGGCGGTGAGGAACAGCTCGTCGGGGCTGGCCGCGTGGTAGAGGGATCCGCCGCGGTAGGCGAGGTCGCCGACGACGAGGTTGAGCGCGTCGAGGCAGTTGCCGCCGATGACGGCGGCGACCGCGAGGGTCACCGCGCCCCGGCGGACGGCGGCGATGGCGGTGACGGTCTCCGGCAGCGCGTTCACGATGCCCAGCAGGACGGCGCCGACGAAGCCGGCGGCCAGGCCGGTGGCGGCCACGAAGGTCTCCGCGGCCCGGACGACGACCCAGCCTCCGGCCACCACGACGACCGCGATGCCGAGGAACTCGGCCCACAGCCGGCCGTTGCCCCGCCGCGCGGTGGCCGGTCCTTCGTCGGGCACGTCCGGCACGGTCTCGCTGGTCCTGACGGCCACCCACAGGGCGCGGCGCCGGTCGCTGATCAGCCGCAGGCCGCCCCAGTAGAAGAACACCAGGACGGCGGAGGCCGGGTGCACGCCCCACAGGGTGACGTCGGGGCTGAAGGCGGCCATCAGCGCGATGCCGAGCAGGGCGATGAGCAGGCAGCCGAAGAGCAGGTTCGGCAGCGAGGCCGCCGCGTGTTCGAGGTTGACCCGCCGGTAGGCGAGGTCGGCGGCGGCGACGGCCAGGGTCTGCGCGGCGATGCCGCCGACCGCGTTGGAGTAGGCGAGGTCGGGGTGGTTGTCGGCGGCGCTCACCGCGGTCATGACGATCCCGGAGAGGGACGTCACCAGGCCGAAGAAGACGGCGCCGAACAGCGCCTCGCCCTGGCCGGTGCGGTCGGCCAGGACGTCGCCCAGGGTCGCCAGGCGGACGCTGCACAGCACGGTGAGCGCGCCCGCCACCAGGAAGAGGACGATGCTCCAGCCGAGCGGCCATTCTCCGGTCACCAGGTCGGACACCGTCAACTCCTCGTCTCGGAAACGCCGTACCGGGACCGTTTCGGGTACCCGGGGCACGGTGTCGCACGCTTCCGAGCCGGAGTTCAGCGGGCCGTGGGCCTCACTCCCGCGCCACGGAGCCGGGCCGCACGGCGGGTGCCCCGACCAGTTCCGCCAGGACGTCCTCCATGGTCACGAAGCCGAGCAGGGTGCCCTTGTCGCTGGTGACGGCGGCCAGGTGGGTGGAGGCGGCGCGCATCGCGGTGAGCGCGTCGTCCAGCGGGGTCTCCGGCCGGACCCGGATCACCGGGTGCGCGGCCTCCCGGGGGAAGGGACGGTCGCGCTCGACGGCGGCCAGCGCGTCCTTGACGTGCAGGAAGCCCAGCACGGTGGCGCCCGGGCCGGTCACCGGGAAGCGGGAGAACCCGGAGGTCGCGGCCGCCCGTTCCAGCTCCCGCGGCGTGACGCGGTGGCTGACGGTCGTCATCCGGCTCAGCGGCACGGTGATCTCGGCGACGGCGCGGGTGCCGAGTGCCAGCGCCGTGCGCAGCCGCTCGCTCTCCGCGGTCTCCAGCAGGCCGGCGTCGGACGAGCTCTGGACGATGCGGGCCAGTTCCTCGTCGGTGAACACGGAGGCCACCTCGTCCTTCGGCTCGACCCGCAGCAGTCGCAGCAGGGCGTTGGCGAAGGCGTTGATCCCGAAGATCACCGGGCGCAGCGCCCGGGTGAGGCGCACCAGCGCGGGGCCGAGCGCGAGCGCGGTGCGCTCGGGCGCGGCCAGCGCGATGTTCTTCGGCACCATCTCGCCGACGAGCATGTGCAGGTAGGTCGCCACCGAGAGGGCAATGGCGAACGCGATCGGGTGCACCAGGCCGTGCGGCACGTGGGCCGCCTCGAACCCCGGCTCCAGCAGGTGCGCGATGGCCGGTTCGGCGACCGCGCCGAGCACCAGCGAGGAGACGGTGATGCCCAGTTGGGCGGTGGCCATCATCGGCGAGAGGTGCTGCAGCGCCCACAGCACGGTGCGGGCCCGCCGCTCGCCGGCGGCGGCGCGCGGCTCGATCTGGTCGCGGCGCACCGAGATCAGCGCGAACTCGGCGGCCACGAAGAACGCGTTGGTGAACAGGGTCAGGACGCCGAGGGCGAGTTGGAAGGCGGTCACCGGTCGTCCTCCTGGCGGGTCTCGTCCCGGCGGGTCTCGTCCGGGCGGGGGGCGGTGATCCTGACCCGGTCCGCGCGGTGGTGCTCGGTGGCCAGCACGGTCAGCCGCCAGCCGGTCACGTCGGTGGTGTCCCCGGCGTCGGGTATCCGTTCGAGGCGGTGGGCGACGAACCCGGCGACGGTCTCGTACGGGCCCTCGGGGACGGTCAGGCCGACCGCCTCCCGCAGCTCGTCCACCCGCAGGCCGCCGTCGACCTCCCAGGCGCCCGGGCCGGTGGCGGTCAGCTCGGGGCGCTCGGCCGGGTCGTGCTCGTCACGGACCTCGCCGACGACCTCCTCCACGATGTCCTCCAGCGTCACCACGCCGGCGGTGCCGCCGTACTCGTCGACGACCACCGCCATCGGGCCCTCGTCGCGCAGCCGCTCGAGCAGCCGGTCGACCGGGGCGCTGTCGGGGACCAGCGGCGGCTGCCTGACCAGCTCGGCGACCGGGGTGGTGCGGCGCTTCTCCTCGTCGAGGGCGAGGACGTCCTTGATGTGCACGATGCCGTCGATGTCGTCGAGACCGGTGTCGTAGACCGGGAACCGGGAGTGGCCGGTGGCCAGCGTGAGGTTGGCCGCGTCGGCGGCGGTGGCCGAGGCGTGCAGGGCGTGGACGTCCACCCGGGGGGTCATCACGTTCTCCGCGGTCAGCTCCCCGAGGTGCAGGGTGCGCACGAACAGCTCGGCGGAGTCGCGCGGCAGCACCCCCTCGGCGGCCGAGTGTCGCGCGAGGGCCACCAGTTCCTGCGGGGTGCGCGCCGACGCCAGCTCCTCGGCCGGCTCGAGGCCGAACCGCCGCACCAGCCGGTTGGCCGTGTCGTTCAGGTGCCGGATCAGTGGGCCGAACGCGGCGGTGAAGCCGCGCTGCGGGCCGGCGACGACCTTGGCGACGGCGACCGGCCGGGAGATCGCCCAGTTCTTCGGGACCAGCTCGCCGATGACCATGAGCAGGATCGTGGAGACGGCGACCCCGAGGGCGACGGCGACCGAGGAGGCCGCGCCCTCGGGCAGCCCGGTCGCGCGCAGCGGGCCGGCCAGCAGCCGGGCCAGCGAGGGCTCGGCGAGCATGCCGATGACCAGGGACGTCACCGTGATGCCGAGCTGGGCGCCGGACAGCTGGAACGTCAGGCGGCGCACGGCCGCCAGCGCGCCGGCCGCGCCCTTCTCGCCGGCCTCGGCGGCGCGCTCCAGCGCACCGCGCTCCACCGTGGTCAGGGAGAACTCCGCCGCGACGAACACCGCGCAGGCCAGCATCAACGCGACGGCCAGCGCCAACAACAGCACTTCGGTCACCGTGTCACCCCCCACCCCGGCTGCTCGGTTCGGTCGTTCGGGGGGACACGGCGGGTACTGGGTGGCTCGTCCACGGGGAGTGAGCACGCTCCGTTCGGTCGTCCTGGGCTGTTCGGGTGAGCCCATGCTAAAGGGACGACCGGCGAGCGGCCTCGTGGCCGTCGTCACCCGGAACGCGAGCAGGAACGCGAACCGGGGCCCGCACCAGACGGTGCGGGCCCCGGTGGGCGATGCTTCGAAGGCGATCAGGCGGGGGTGATGTTCTCCGCCTGCGGGCCCTTCTGGCCCTGGGTCACGTCGAAGGAGACCCGCTGGCCCTCCTGCAGCTCACGGAAGCCCTGAGCCGCGATGTTCGAGTAGTGGGCGAAGACGTCGGGGCCGCCGCCGTCCTGCTCGATGAAGCCGAAGCCCTTTTCGGAGTTGAACCACTTAACGGTGCCCTGAGCCATGACATTCTCCTTCGGTAGGCAGAGGCCCCATCCGGAGAAGCCGGAAAAACAAATAATGCGCCTGAGCGAAGCAATCTCGTCAGGCGCACATAAGTCTATGGGTACCACAACTGCAACTGCCTTCAGCCTAGCACGATCCGGCCCGGAAGGGGCTCGAAGGCCGGCACCTCGGCGTGTTCAGTCGGGCAGGGGTTCCGCGTAGTGGCGGAAGGCGCCGCGGGTCCGGTGTATGTCGTACAGCCGCTCGGCCAGCGCGGTGGGGCTGCTGTGCTCGGCGTCGGCCCGGATGGCGCCGGGGACGATCAGCTGTGCGGCGTGGATGTTCTCGGGGGTCAGGGCGTCGTGGAGCATGCGGGCGTAGGCGCTCTCCGCGGCGAAGGCGACGGAGGTGCCGGCCCGCTCGGGGTGGGGGCGCACCGCGCTGCCGCCGTTGACGAACAGCAGGGTGCCCCCGCCCAGCTCGCGCATCCCGGGCAGGACGGCGTTCACGCAGGTCACGGGGGACCTGAGGGAGAAGGTGAGCGGGTCCTCCAGGTCGTCGGCGCCGGTGTCGAGGACCGGCCTCATGAAATCGGCGCGGGGTACCGGGCTGTACTGCAGGATCTCGACAGGGCCCAGCGCGGTGGCCGCCTCGGCGAGCGCGGCGGTCAGCGAGGCGGGGTGGAGGGCGTCCGCGGTGAAGCCGCGGGCGGTGATGCCCGCGCCGGCCAGCTCGGCGGTCAGCGCGTCCAGGTGTCGGCGGTCACGGGCGACGAGGGCGACGGAGTGGCCGGCCGCGCCGAAGCGGCGGGCGGCGGCCAGGCCGAGGCCGGGTCCGGCGCCGACGAGGGCGTAGGTGGTCATGACGGGGCTCCCTGAGGGGGGACGGGTGGGGTGGCCGGCTTCGCGGCGGGTCAGTCGTGCGTCGTCGTGGTGGGCCGGGCGCTCTCGGCCCGCGCCCGGTCGCCCGTGGCGCCGGACTCGCGGGTCGCCGCCCAGCTGGCGAGCAGTGCGAACTTGTCGGCGGACTCCGTGCCGGGGTCGACGCTGTAGGTGACGATCTGGAGGCCCGCCTCGCCCGGCATCTCGAAGACGTCGAACGAGACCTCGACCACGCCGACCTCCGGGTGTCGGAAGGACTTGACGCCGGTGCGGTGCGCGTGCACGTCGTGTCCAGCCCAGTCCTTCCTGAACTGCGGGCTGCACGCGGAGAGCTCGCCGATGAGCGCGGTGAGCTCGCGGTTGAGCGGGTCGCGGCCCGCTTCGAGGCGCATGATGGCCGCCACCGTGCGCCGGGCCTGGGGCCAGTCGACGTAGTAGTCCCGGGCGCGGGGGTCGAGGAAGACGAACCGGGCGATGTTCGGCTGCCGCTCGGTGTCGAAGTGTGGCGCGTACAGCGCCCGTCCCATGAGGTTGGCGGCGACCAGGTCCTGGGTGGCGTTGTGCACGATCGCCGGGACCGCCAGGTTGTCCAGCACGCGCCGGACCGACGCGCGGACCGACCGCTGCGGCCCGCCGCGGCGCGCGGTCGGCGCTGCGGGGGCGGTGCGGGCCAGGTCGAACAGGTGGGCGCGCTCGACGTCGTTGAGCTGGAGCGCCCGCGCGATGGCGTTGAGCACGCTCTCGGAGGCGCCGCGGATGTTGCCCCGCTCCAGGCGCGTGTAGTAGTCCACGCTGACCCCGGCGAGCAGGGCGACCTCCTCGCGGCGCAGCCCTGGCACCCGCCGCTCCCCGCCGAAGTCGGGGAGGCCCGCCTGCTCGGGGGTGACGTTCGCGCGGCGGGAGACCAGGAACTCCCGCACCTCGTCCTTGGTGCTCATGACCTCAACGGTAGATCGGTCCCCGGCCCGGGTGGGGGGCCCTGTCGGAACCCCCCACCGGGCGCCCTCGCGGGCGAAGCTCAGGCCGCGGCGAAGGTGCTGGCGTCGATGACGAACCGGTAGCGCACGTCGGAGGAGAGCACCCGCTCCCAGGCCTCGTTGATCCCCGCCGCGGGGATGATCTCGACCTCGGGGGCGATGCCGTGCTCGGCGCAGAAGTCGAGCATCTCCTGCGTCTCGGCGATGGAGCCGATCTTCGACCCGGCGAAGGAGCGCTGGTTCTCGAACAGGGTGAACAGGGTCACCGGGACGGCCTCGGGCGGGGCGCCGACGCTGACGATGGTGCCGCCGAACGACAGCAGCCCCAGGTAGGCGTCCAGGTCGAGGGGCGCGCTGACGGTGTTGACGATCAGGTCGAACGAGTTCGCCAGCCGCTCGAACGTCGCGGGGTCGCTGGTGGCGTGGTAGTGGTCGGCGCCGAACCGCAGGCCGTCCTCCCGCTTGCGCAGGCTCTGCGAGAGCACGGTCACCTCGGCGCCCAGGGCGTGGGCGATCTTCACGGCCATGTGCCCGAGGCCGCCCAGGCCGACGACGGCGACCTTCCGGCCGGGGCCGGCGTTCCAGCGGCGCAGCGGCGAGTACGTGGTGATCCCGGCGCACAGCAGCGGGGCGGCCTTCTCGAACGGGATCGCCTCGGGGATCCGCAGCACGAAGTGCTCGTCGACGACGATCCCGGCGGCGTAGCCGCCCTGGGTGACCCGGCCGTCACGGTCCTTGCCGTTGTAGGTGTCGGTGAAGCCGTTCAGGCAGTACTGCTCGCGCCCGGCGCGGCAGTTCTCGCACTCCCGGCAGGAGTCGACCATGCAGCCGACGCCGACCCGGTCGCCGACCCGGTGCCGCGTGACCTCGGAGCCGACCTCGGTCACCACGCCGGCGATCTCGTGCCCGACCGTCAGCGGGTAGGGGACGGGCCCCCAGTCGCCGCGGACGGTGTGGATGTCGGAGTGACAGATGCCGGCCCACCGGATGTCGATGCGGACGTCCTTCGGGCCCACGGCACGCCGCTCGACCACCCCGGGAACGAGCGGCTCCGTGGCGGAGGTGGCGGTGTACGCGGGTACGGAAGTCATGGTTGTCCTCGGAAAAGACGATCGGGGAACGGGTGGTCGACGGCCACGTTTCACCCCGAAGATAGGCGGACAGAGGCGCTGGGTGGGAGGCCCCGTCAGAACCCCCCGCGCGCGGAAGACGCGCCGTTGACGTCGGCCAACCACCGGACCCAACGTCGAACAGGGATGTTCCCCATGCAGCAGCGCTCCATCGGAGATGTGCGGGTCAGTGCCATCGGGCTCGGCGGGATGCCGATGTCGGTCGAGGGCCGCCCGGACGAGGCCCGCTCCGTCGCCACGATCCACGCCGCCCTGGACGCCGGCGTCACGCTCATCGACACCGCCGACGCCTACCACCTCGGCGCCGCCGAGGTCGGCCACGACGAGACCGGCCACAACGAGTCCCTGATCGCCAGGGCACTGCGGACGTGGGGCGGCGACACCTCCGAGGTCCTCGTCGCCACCAAGGGCGGCCACCTGCGCACCCAGGACGGCACCTGGATCCTCGACGGCCGGCCGGAACACCTGAAGCGGGCCGCCAGGGAGTCCGCCGTCCGCCTCGGCGTCGAGGCCATCGGCCTCTACCAGCACCACCGCCCCGACCCCGAGGTCCCCTACGCGGAGACCGTCGGGGCCCTCGCCGAACTCCTGGACGAGGGCGTGATCCGCCTGGCCGGCATCTCCAACGCCGACCCGGACCAGATCCGGCTGGCCAACGAGGTCCTCGGCGGCCGGCTGGCCGCCGTGCAGAACCAGTTCTCGCCCGCCTTCCGCTCCAGCCTGCCCGAGCTGGAGCTGTGCGCCGACCTCGGCGTCGCCTTCCTCCCCTGGAGCCCGCTCGGCGGCATGCGGCACGCCGGGGAGCTCGCCACCCGGCACGCCGCGTTCGACGCGGTCGCCAGGCGGCGCGGGGTCAGCCCGCAGCAGGTCTGCCTCGCCTGGGAGCTCGCCCTCTCGCCGACGGTCGTCCCGATCCCCGGGGCCTCCCGGCCCGAGACGATCCGGGACTCCCTGGGCGCCCTGGACCTGACGCTCACCGCCGAGGAGCTCGCGTACCTGAACGCGGCGGGCTGAGGGACGGCGACCCGCGCGCCCCCACCTCGTAACCGACAAATATTCTCGCCTTGACAAAAATTATTGTCGGTACGAGGCTGGGGGCGTGCTGGACGTCGCTGTGATCGAAGAACCCGCCGCGGCCGAGGCGTCCCTGGACCCGACCCGGTCCCGGATCCTCGCCGCCCTGGCCGAGCCGGGCTCGGCCGCCATGCTGGCCGGCCGCCTCGGGCTGCCCCGGCAGAAGGTCAACTACCACCTCAAGGAGCTGGAGCGGCACGACCTGGTCGAGCTGGCCGAGGAGCGGCGCAAGGGCAACGTCACCGAGCGGGTGTACCGCGCCACCGCCGCCTCCTACGTGATCTCCCCGAGCGCCCTGGCCGCCGTCCGCCCGGACCCGTCCCGGTCCCCCGACCAGCTCTCCGCCCGCTGGCTGCTGGCCCTCGGGGCCCGGCTCGTGCAGGAGGTCGGCGCCCTGCTGACCGGCGCCGCCCGGGCCAGGCAGCGGGTCGCCACCTTCGGTGTCGACGCGGAGGTGCGGTTCGCCTCCGCCGCCGACCGCACGGCCTTCGCCGAGGAGCTGGCCCAGGCCGTCACGGGCCTCGTCAGCCGCTACCACGACGAGTTCGCCCCCGGCGGCCGGAGCCACCGGGTGGTCGTCGGGCTCCACCAGATCCCGGCCGAGCGGCCCGGCACCGAGGCGACGCCGGAGCAGGCGTCCGACGCGCGACAGGAGAACCCGCGATGACGCGCCCCTTCGAGATCGAGCAGCAGGCCGACCTCCCGGCCAGCCCGGAACAGGTCTGGGAGGCCATCGCCACCGGCCCTGGGATCGACTCCTGGTTCATGGGGCGCAACGAGGTCGAGCCGCGCGAGGGCGGCACCACCACCATGGAGACCGGGGGCCAGCGGGAGGAGGGCGTGGTCACCGCCTACGAGCCCGGCAAGCGCTTCGCCACCCGCACGCCCACCGCCGAGGACGGCCGCTTCATGGCCTTCGAGTACCTGATCGAGGCGCGCGACGGCGGCAGCACCGTGCTCCGCGTCGTCCACAGCGGCCTGCTCGGCGACGACTGGCAGGACGAGTACGACGCGTTGCGCCGCGGCTGGCCGTTCCACCTCCACACGCTGCGCGAGTACCTGGCCCACTTCCCCGGCCGCACCGGCACCCCCGTCTTCGCCGTGGCGCCGTCCGGCGAACAGCGGATCAGGGCGGCCCTCACCCGCGCCCTCTCGCTGCCGAGCCGGGTCGCCGTGGGCGCGCGGGCCCACGCCGAGCCGGCCGGGCTGCCGCCGCTGGACGGCGAGGTGACCTGGGCGGACGACGAGCGCTTCGCGGTCCGCACCGCCGACGGCATCTACACCTTCCACCACTTCCCCGGCGTGGCGCTGATGTTCCACCACCTCTTCGGCCCCGCCCCGGAGGCCGCCGAGGCCGCCTGGCAGCGGTGGCTGACCGACCTCGTGGCCTGACCGGACCCGACCAGCCCCCTACCGAGACAACCGGAGAAACCCATGCGCACCCTGATCAGCACCGCCTTCGTGTCGCTCGACGGCGTCGTGGAGGCACCGGGCGGCGAGCCCGGCTACCGCAACGCGGGATGGACCTTCAAGGAGGTCGAGTACCTCCCCGAGGCCTTCGAGATCAAGGACCGGGAGCAGCAGGAGTCCACCGCGCTCCTGCTGGGCCGGGTCAGCTACGAGTCGTTCAGCCCGGTCTGGCCCGGCATGCCGGACTTCGCGCACTACAACACGCTGCCGAAGTACGTCGTCTCCACCACCCTCACCGAGGACCGGCTGGTCACCGACTGGGGCGAGACCACCATCCTGCGCTCCCTCGACGAGGTCGCCGCGCTGAAGGAGACCGAGGGCGGCCCGATCATCGTCCACGGCAGCGCGACCCTGAACCACGGCCTCTCGGACGCCGGCCTGATCGACCGCTACCACCTGCTCGTCTTCCCGCTGCTGCTGGGCGCGGGCAAGCGCCTGTTCAGCACCACGGACAAGGACACCCAGCGGCTGCGTCTCGTGGAGCACGAGGTCTACGGCAACGGCCTGCAGAAGCAGGTGCTCGACGTCGTCCGCTGACCCGGCGACGCCCTACCGCGCCAGGCACCCGGCCCCGGTGACTCCCGGGGGACGGTCTCGTTCACCGGTCATGACGCCGAGAACGACCGGACGCGCGGAACAGGCTCCGCCCGCCACGACCGTCCACCTGCCGCGCGGCGGCCCCGACGCGTCCTGGTGGGACCGCCGGTTCGAGACCGACCGGGTGGAGTACATCGACCGCCCGGACGCCGAGGCCCGGTGCCGGCGGGTGCTCCGCGGCCTTGACCGGTTCCAGCGCCTCACGGGCGCCTACCGGGTCTTCAGCCGCCTCGCCCTCGCCGAGGTCGAGGGGGTGCCCGAGCCGCGCGTGCTGGAGCTCGGCGCCGGCTACGGCTGTCTGGCGCGGCACCTCGTCGACCGGCACCCCACCGTCAGGATCACCGTCAGCGACGTGAACCCCGCCGTGGTCGACGCCGTCCGCCGGGGACCGATCGGGCACCACCCCCGGGTGGACTGCTCGGTGGTCGACGCCACCGCGATCGACGCCGGCGACGGGGCGTACGACCTGGCGGTGCTGACCACGTCGCTGCACCATCTGGCGCCGGACGGGGTGGCGGCGTTGCTCAGGGAGGGCACCAGGGCCGCCAGGACCCTGCTGGTCGTGGACGGCTGGCGCAGCCCGCTGCTGCTCGGGGCCGTGCCGCTGATGTTCCTGACCGGCGGCCCTGCGCAGGCCCACGACGGCATCCTCAGCGTGCGCAAGCTGTACGGCTCCGCGGCCCTGCACGCGCTGGCCGAGCGGTGCGGGGCGCCGGTGCGGCTGCGCACCAGGTTCGCGCTGCCCGGCTACCTGGTCGCCACCGCGGCGCGCGACCCGCGGCCGCCCCGGAGGGCGGGCGGGTGAGCGGCCCGGCCGGGCGGCGGCTCAGCACCCAGGTCGCGATCGTCGGCGCCGGGCCCGCGGGGCTGGTGCTCGCCTGCGCGCTGGGGCGGGTCGGCGTCGACGCGCTCGTCCTGGAGCGGCATCCCCGCGAGGTCGTCGAGCGGCGCCCCAGGGCCGGGCTCCTGGAGCCGCGGGTCGTCGCGTACCTGCGCTCGCTCGGCCTGGCGGGCCGGCTGCTGGTCGAGGGCACCCGGCACGGCTGGTGCGACTTCCTGTGCCGGGGCGAGCGGCTGCGCGTCGACTACGCCGCACACAGCGGCGGGCTCCGGCACTGGGTATATCCGCAGCAGTCGCTGGTGCGCGACCTGGTCGCCGCCCTGTGCGGAGCGGGGCGCCCGCCGCTGTTCGGCCGGCCGGTGACCGCCGTGCCGGCTCCGGCCACGGGCCGTCCGCGCGTCGAGTGCGAGGGTCTGGAGATCGACTGCGAGTACGTGGTGGGCTGCGACGGCGCGCACGGCGTGACCGGGGACGCGTTGCCGAGGGCCCTGAGCGGCCGCGGCGTCCGCCGCTACCCCTACGACTGGCTCACCGTGCTGGCGGAGGTGGACCGTCCGGTGGAGGGCGTGCTCTACGCCCTCCACGAGGAGGGCTTCGCCGGTCTGATGCCGCGGAGCCACCACGTCGCCCGGCTCTACCTCCAGGTCCCGGCCGGCGACGACCCCGAGCGCTGGCCCGCCCACCGGATCCACGAGCGGCTGCGGGTCCGCCTCGCCGGGGTCCTCGGGGAGCTGCCGCGGATCGGCCGCGTCACCGGGACGGGCGTGCTGCGCATGCGGAGCAGCATCAGGGACCACCTGGTGAGCGGCCGCCTCCTGCTGGCCGGCGACGCGGCGCACGTCCTGACCCCCTCGGGCGCCAAGGGCATGAACCTCGCCATCGCCGACGCCGCCGAGCTGGCCCACGCCTTCGCGCGCCGGTACCTGGACGGCGACCGGCAGGGGCTCGCCGCCTACGCCGCCCGCCGACTGCCGCACGTGCACGCCACCCAGCGGTTCTCGGACCGGCTGCTGCGGCTGCTGCACCTGTCGCCGCGCGACCTGCACGACCCCGTGCGCGCCCTGGCCCTCAGGGCCGCCGAGATCCGCCGGCTGGCCGAACCGGGCCGGCACGCCACCGCCTTCGCCCGCCAGTACGTCGGCGCGGGACCCGAACTGCCGCCCCTCCCGGCCGCCACGGCGAGGGGCGTACGGTCGGGGGCGTGGACGACCGCGGCGAGGCCCCGACCGGTTCACGCGTCCCACACCACCCAGACGGGAGACGACTGACATGGCACTGGTCCTGGTCACCGGGGCGTCCACCGGGCTCGGGCGCGGCACGGCCGAGGCGTTGGCCGCCGACGGGCACGACGTGGTCGTCCACGCCCGCAACCCCGCCCGGATCACGGACACCGCCCGATGGAAGGGCGCCGTCTTCGGGGACCTCGCCGATCCGGACGAGACCCGGGGCGTCGCCCGGCAGGCCGCCGGGTTCGGCCGCTTCGACGCCGTCATCCACAACGCCGGCGTCCTGGGTTCCCCCGACGTGGTGGCCGTCAACGTCCTCGCGCCCTACCTGCTGACCGCCCTGATGGAGAAGCCGGGCAGGCTCGTCTACCTCAGCAGCTCCATGCACCGCACCGGCTCGACCGACCTGCGGCGGCTGACCGCCGGCACCGCCTCGTACGACGACACCAAGCTGTGGGTCACCGCGCTCGCCCTCGCGTGCGCCGCCCGCTGGGACGGGACGTCGAGCCACGCGGTCGACCCCGGCTGGGTCCCCACCCGCATGGGCGGCGCCGGCGCCCCTGACGACCTGGTCGCCGGCCACCGCACCCAGGCCTGGCTCGCCACCCACCACGACGTGACCCCGCCCACCGGCGGCTACTGGCACCACCAGCGGACGCAGACGCCACACCCCGCCGCGCTGGACGAGGACTTCCAGGCCCGCCTCGTCCGAACCCTGGAGACCCACACCGGCGTCGCCCTCGACTGACCGCGCGCGGCGCCGTGTCCGGCCCGGGTCCCGCACCTGGACGACGGTCGGCGGGCCACCAGCCGCAGCTCCGGCGGGCTCGTGACGGCCTCGGCCACGGATCCGCGGGCGGCCTGTTCAGCCGAGTTCGGCCAGGCGCCGTACCGCCGGCGCCGCCCGCTCTTCGATCCAGCGGGCCGGCCGGGGCTCCGCCGTGGCCACGATGACGGCGTCGATGCCGAGTCCGGCGTAGTCGGCCATCTCCCGGCCGAAGGCGTCGAGATCGCCGAGCGCGTCCCCCCGGTAGATGACCGTCTTGCGGATCCGGTCGTAGTCCCGGCCGAGGTCGTCGCAGTGGCGGCGCAGCACGTCCAGCTTGTGCGCGGTCTCCCGCGGGGTGGAGCTGAGCAGGTTGCAGGCGTCGGCGTACTGGGCCACCAGCCGCAGCGTCTTCTTCTCGCCGCTGCCGCCGATCATGATCTCCGGGTGCGGACGGCTCAGCGGCGCGGGCACGTCGCGGGGTTCGGCCAGGCGGTAGTGCTCGCCCTCGAAGGGGCCGTTGTCCTCGGGGTCCCAGACCCGCAGGCAGATCCGCAACGTCTCCTCGAGACGCTCGAAGCGCTCGGCGACCGGCGGGAACGGCACGCCGAGCCCGAGGTGCTCGCGTTCGTACCAGGCGGCGCCGATGCCGAGGGTGGCCCGGCCGCCGGAGAGGGTGTCCAGGGTGCTGACGATCTTGGCCAGCAGCCCCGGATGGCGGTAGGTCACCCCGGTCACCAGCGCGCCGAGCCGCACGGTGGACGTGTGCGCGGCCAGGTAGCCGAGGGTGGTGTAGCACTCGAGCATGGCGAGTTCGGGGCCGCCCAGCTGCTCCATCTGGAAGTAGTGGTCCATCACCGACAGCCAGCTCGCCCCCGCCGCCTCGGCCGCCGCTCCCGCGGCGGCCAGCTCGGGGCCCAGCGCCGCCGGCCCGTCCGGGTGGTCGAACCCCGTGATGTGAACGCCCAGCTGCATGTTCCCACTCCTCGTCGTGAGGTCCTGTCCGGGTGCGGATCACCCACCCGGCCGTTCGTGAGCGTGCGGTTTCGGCCCGGGGAAAGCCCGGTCCTGGCGCGGGCGTTCGCCCGGCGTCGGCGGACGCCTTCGGGAGGCGGGCCTTCCCGCGAAAGGCCACGATAAGCAGATCCGGAAGGGAGCACGACCATGCGTGGTGCCGTGATGTACGCCCCGGGCGACGTCCGGGTGGAGGAGCGTCAGGACCCGACGATCGTCGAGCCGACCGACGCGGTCATCCGGCTGTCGGCCACCTGCGTCTGCGGGTCCGACCTGTGGCCCTGGCGCGGGATCGACCCGCTTCGGGAGCCCTCCCCCATGGGCCACGAGTACGTCGGCATCGTCGAGGAGGTCGGCGACCAGGTGCGGAACGTCCGGCCGGGACAGTTCGTGGTCGGGTCGTTCTTCGCCTCCGACAACACCTGCGAGATCTGCCGCGCCGGCTACCAGAGCTCCTGCGTCCACCGCGTCCTGATGGGCCCGCTCGGCGCGCAGGCCGAGCGTCTTCGGGTCCCGCTGGCCGACGGGACCCTGGTCGCCACCCCCGGCCTTCCCACCGACGACCTGATCCCCAGCCTCCTCGCGGCCTCCGACGTCCTCGGCACCGGCTGGTTCGGCGCCGTCGCGGCGGAGGCGGGCCCCGGCAAGACCGTCGCCGTGGTCGGCGACGGCGCGGTCGGGCTGCTCGCCGTGCTCGCCGCGAAGCAGCTGGGCGCCGAGCGGATCATCGCGATGAGCCGGCACGAGGCCCGGCAGCGGCTCGCCGTCGAGTACGGCGCGACCGACATCGTCGCCGAGCGCGGCGCCGAGGGCGTGGAACGGATCAAGGAGCTCACCGGCGGGCTCGGCGCGCACTCGGTCGTCGAGGCCGTCGGCACCCAGGAGTCGATGATGCAGGCCATCCACGCCACCCGGCCCGGCGGGCACGTCGGCTACGTCGGCGTCGCCCACGGCGTCGAGCTCCCCGGCGAGGAGCTCTTCTACTCGCACGTCCACCTGCACGGCGGCCCCGCCCCGGTGCGCCGCTTCCTGCCCGAGCTCGTCGACCTGATCTGGAACCGCCGGATCGACCCGGGCCGGGTCTTCGACCTCGCCCTGCCCCTCGACCAGGCCGCCGACGGCTACCGCGCCATGGACGAACGCCGCGCCACCAAGGTGCTCCTGCGCGTCTGACGGCCCCCCGCGAACACCTGGTCAGCGGGGCCTGACGTGCCAGGACCGCCGCCGGACCCAGGTAGTTAATTTCATGTGCCAATTATCTCGGGCAGGTTCCCAGGCCCGTTGGCCGCGCTTACGGTCTCCTGCAAGCACGTCGCACCACAGGAGGCAACATGAGTATCAGCCGTCGCACATTCGCCAAGCGGGGCGGGCAGTTGGCGGTCGGCGCCGCGTGGTTGGCCAGTGGGGCGGCGGGGTTGGCGGCGCCGGCGCGGGCGGCCGCGCGCGGGCGGAGCGAGCAGGTGACCGTCAGTGAGATGACCAACGCCTCGGTGGCGCTCTCCCCCGACGGGCGGATCCTCGCGTTCGACCTGCTCAACCTGCTGTGGACCGTGCCCGCCTCCGGCGGCGAGGCCACCCGCCTCACCGGCGTCGAACAGGAGGCGACGGAGCCGGACTTCTCGCCCGACGGCCGTCGGATCGTCTTCGTCTCCTACACCGGGGACAACTTCCACCTGTGGCTGGTCAACACGGACGGGACCGGCCTGCGCCAGCTCACCAGCGGTTCCGCCGACCACCGCGAGCCCCGGTTCTCCCCGGACGGCACCCGGATCGCCTGCGCCGTCGAGACCGGCGGCCGGTACGCCGTCCACGTGCTGCCGGCGGACGGCGGCGAGAGCGAGGTCTGGACCGAGGGATCGGCCCAGGAGGCCCAGCCGGTGTGGACCCCGGACGGGTCCGCGATCGCGTTCACCTCAGGCACCGGCAGCGCGCCCCGGGCCGTCGAGCAGGTCGACGCCTCGGGACGGCGCACCACCCTGGCCACCGTCTCCGAGGGCTTCCTGGCCGGCCCCTCCTTCTCGCCCGACGGCCGCCGCCTCGCCTATGTGCACCTGACCTCCGGCGGGACCGCCCTGGTCGTCGACGGCGAGACCGTCAGCGCGGCGGGCGAGGACGTCTTCCCGTTCCCCGCCCGCTGGGTGTCCGACGACGAGCTGCTGTACACCGCCGACGGCCGGCCGCGCGCCCGGGTGCTCGGCGGCGCGGCGCGCGACATCCCGTTCACCGCCCGCGTCACCGTGCCGCGCGTCGAAGAGCGCCCGTCCGCCCGGGACTTCGACTCCACCGCGCCCCGGCCGGTCAGGGGCGTCGTGAGCCCGGCCCTCTCCCCCGACGGCGCCCGGGTCGCCTTCGCGGCCCTGGGCGACATCTGGATCACCCGCCGCAGTGGCACGCCCGAGGCCGTGGTCTCCGACGGGCACCACAACACCGCTCCCGCCTGGTCCCCGGACGGCCGCACGCTGGTCCACGTCAGCGACCGGACCGGCGCCGAGGAGCTGTGGCTGTACGCGACCGAGGACGGCACCCGACGGCAGCTCACCGCGCTCGACGGCTCGGTCGCCACCCCCGTGTTCAGCCCGGACGGCGCCACCGTCGCCTTCGTCAACTCCGCCGACCTGTACACCGTCGACGTCGCCACGGGCGACCTCCGCAAGGTCACCGGGCCGCTCAACTCCCCGGGCCGCCCCAGCTTCACGGCCGACGGCCGGCGGCTCTCCGCCGCCGTCCTGGTGCCCGTCACCCCGCGCTTCCGCGAGGGCCGCAACCAGATCCTCACCGTCGACCTCGACACCGGCGAGGCGCACTACAGCGAACCGGTGCCCGGCGCCTCGCTGAGCAACCGCGTCGACGCCGGCCCGGTCCACTCGCCGGACGGCCGCCGGATCGCCTACGTCGTCGGCGGCACGCTGCGGCTCAGCGCGGTCGACGCCGCCGGCCGGCCGACCGGGGAGGCCACCGAGCTCAACGGCGAGACCGCCGACGCCCCCACCTGGAGCGCCGACTCCCGCTCGCTGCTCTACCTGTCCGACGGCCGGCTGCGCCTCGCGGACGCCGACGACGGCCGCGCCAGGGACGTGCCGGTGCGGCTGACCTGGCGTCAGGCCCGACCCACCGGGCGCACCGTGATCCGGGCCGGGGCGCTGTGGGACGGCACGGGCGACACGCTGCGCCGCGAGGTCGACATCGTGCTGGACGGCAACCGGGTCGCCGAGGTCGCGCCGCGCGGCGCGGCCCGCACCCGCCCGGGCGACCGGATCGTCGACGCCCGCCACCTCACCGCGCTGCCCGGCATGATCGCCGTGCACGAGCACGGGCCCTGGGGCCGCAACGCCACCAGCCGCCTCTGGCTGTCGTTCGGCGTCACCGCCGTGCGCTCCCCTGGCACGGCCAACTACCACGCGGTCGAGGCCAAGGAGGCCGTCGACTCGGGGCGCCGCACCGGCCCCCGGGTGTTCGCGGCCGGCGACCTCGTCGACGGCTCACGGGTCTACTACTCCTCGGGCCGGCCGGTGACCGACGAGGCGGAGCTGCGGCGCGAGCTGGCGAAGGCGCGGGCGCTCGGCCACGACCTGGTCAAGACGTACGTCCGGCTGCCCTACACGTTGCAGCGCGCGGCCATCGAGGGCGCGCACCGCCTCGGGCTGCGCACCACGTCGCACTACCTGTTCGGCCCGCTCGCCCTCGGCGGGGACGGCGTGGAACACATCGGCGGCACCAGCCGCTACGGCCGCCGCCAGAAGGAGACCCACCTCGGGCACACCTACCAGGACGTGACCGGCCCGCTGGCCGGCTCCGGCATGCCCCTCACCCCGACGCTCGGTCTCTCGGGGCTCGGCCTGCCCAGCGTGCGGGCCGGGCTCTACCGGTACGCCGAGTGGGCGCTGGACGACCCGCGGTTGACGGCGCTCATGTCGCCCGCGGAGTACCAGGAGTTCGCCGAGGACGTGGCGGCCGCGCTGGCCGAGGAGCCGGCGGCGGAGGTCGCGTTCGTCCGGCGCCACGCGGAGACGGTCCGCCGGCTGATCGACGCCGGCGGGCGCGTCGTCCTCGGTACGGACAGCCCCCTGGTGCCGCCCGCCGTCTACTACCACCTGAACATGCAGGCCCTGGTGCGCAACGGGGTCAGCCCGCACCAGGCGCTGCGCTCGGCCACCGTGGAGGGCGCCCGCGCCCTCGGGCTCAGCGAGGACCTCGGCACCGTGGAGCCGGGCAAGCTGGCGGACCTCGTGCTCGTCGAGGGCGACCCGCTGGCGGACATCGCGGCGGCGGCCGCGGTGCGGCAGGTCGTGGTCGGCGGCACGGTGCACAGCGTGGACGACCTGGCGGCGGGCCAGGCCACGACGAGGACCACGGCCGCGGCCGGTGCGGCGACCGTACGCAACGCGGCGCTCCCCGAGGTTCCCCAGGCCCCCGCCCGGGACCGCTTCTGGTGGCACCACGAGGAGCACGCGCCCCACTCCTGCTGCTGACCGGCGCGCGGCGGTGGGCCGGGTGGTCAGGAGACGCGGTCCCTGATCCACACCCCGGCCTCCTTGAGGGAGGCCGGGTCGGCCCACCGCCCGCTGTCGCAGGTGCCGGGCTGGAAGACGGCGCCGGAGCGGAAGTCGTCGGAGTAGTTCCAGTTGGTCCAGCTGATGCCCTTCTCCGCCATCAGGTCGAGGTACCGCTGGGCCATGGCGAAGTCGTTCGGTCCATCGCCGCTGTAGTCCTGGGTGCCGAACTCGGTGACGAACATCGGGAGCCGGTCCGCCGCCCGGGAGAGCGCCTGGAGGTAGTCGTCGCGGTGGGAGGCGGCGTAGAAGTGGAAGGTGTACATGATGTTGTCGGCGTCCACCGGGTCCGCCACCACCTCGGACTCGTCGGAGCCGTCCGAGACGCCGAGCGAGGACCAGGCCCGGGTGCCGACGAGGACGACGGCGTCCGGGTCCCCGGCGCGCACGACCGGGATCATCTCCTCGGCGTAGCTCCTGATGGCGTCCCAGCTGACGCCGTTGGGCTCGTTGGCGATCTCGTAGAGCACGTTGTCCTGGTCGCCGTGGCGGGCGGTGATGTCGGTGAAGAACCGCTTGGCCAGCTCGGTGTTGGCGTTGGGGTCGCCGGGGGTGAGCAGGTGCCAGTCCACGACGACGTAGAGGCCGCGCTCGGTCGCCTGGTCGATGACGCGGCTCGCCAGGTCGGTGAAGTAGGCGGGGTCGGTCTCGTACCCGTCCTCCTGGACGTAGGTCGACACGCGCACCACGTTCGCCCCCCAGTCCCGGGCGAGGACGTCGAGCGAGGCGCCGGTCACGCAGTTCTCGTACCACTGCGTGCCGTGGGTGCTCATGCCGCGCAGCCGCACCGGCTCGCCGTCCTCGCCGCACAGGGTGGTGCCGCAGACCGCGATCCTTCCGTGCTCCTGGTACGGGGTGGCCGCCTCGGGCGGCGCGGCCCAGACCGAGGCGGGTCCCACGACGGCCGCGCAGCCGGCGAGCACGCCGGCGGTCCAGGCGAGACGATGCGACTTCGGCACGATCCTTACCGTCCTCTCCGGTACGCCGGGCCCGTCGACCGGCCCGCGCGGTGGGGGCGATGGAGCTGAGGTCGTGGTGACCGTACGATCGACCGCCCACCCGGTCAACGGGCCCCGCGTGCCGCCGGCTCGGCGGGCGGCGGTTCTCGGTCAGGGCGTGGCGCGCACCGCCGCGCGCAGGCGGGGCAGGGCTTCGGGGTCGGCGAGCGCGGAGCCGATGGCGACGGCGGAGCAGCCGGCGCGGAGGAAGTCGGCGGCGTTGTCGGGGCCGACTCCGCCGGTGGCGACGAAGCGGACGTCGGGGAAGGGCGCGCGCTGGGCGGTGATCCAGCCGGGGCCGAGCTGGCCGGCGGGGAAGGCCTTGACCCAGGTGAGTCCCGCGGCCTCGGCGGCGGCGATGTCGGTGGCGGTGGCGACGCCCGGCAGGTGCGGCAGGCCGAGCTCCGCCGAGGCCGCGACGACGGGCGGGTGCAGCCCGGGGGCCACGGTGAACGCCGCGCCCAGCTCGTGGGCGGCGCGCAGGCGTCGTTCCGTGGTGACGGTGCCGGCGCCGACGTGCCTGCCCTGCTGCCGCGCGGCTTCGACGGCGGCCGCCAGGGAGGGCAGGGCGGCGTCGGACTGGATCGGTATCTCGACCAGGTCGACGCCGAACTCCCAGGCGCGGTGGCAGAGTTCGACCGTGGCCCGAGGGTCGAGGCCGCGGAAGATGCCGATCACCGGGGTCTCGGCCAGATGGCGGGCGAAGAAGGCGGCGCTGACGTCGGTGGTGGTCATCGGGGGGTTCCCTTCCAGCCGAGCTTGGCGCTGACGCGCTCGGCGGCGGTGCGGAACTCGTCGAGGTGGGCTCGGAGTTCGGTGAGCGGGGCGACGGCGGCCAGCGCCGTCACGGAGATGGCGTGGGTGACCTTGCCGCGCGCGTCGAAGACCGGCAGCGCGACGCAGTTGACGTGTCCCTCGTGTTCGCCGTCGTCCTCGGCCCAGCCCCGGGAGCGGGTCAGGGCGAGTTCCTCGACGAGCGACTCACGGCTGGTGCGGGTGGTCGCGGTGTAGCGCTCGAACGTGGCGCGGTCCAGGATGCGTTGCCGGGTGGCCTCGTCCTGGTGGGCGGTGATCGCCTTGGCGACGGCAGCGGTGTGGGTGCGGGCGGGCAGCCCGATCCGGGAGCCCATGGCGACGCTGCCGCGCCCGTCGATCTTGTCGACGTAGATCACGCGGTCGCCGACGAGCTCGCCCAGGTGCACGGTGTGGCCGTGGCGCTCGCTCAGCTCCTGGAGCACGGGGTGGGCCAGCGACCTGGCCTCCACCTGGTCCAGGGCGAGTTGACCGTAGGCGATCAGCTGGAAGCCCATGGCGTACCGGCCGTCGACGCCCCGGCGGACGAAGCCGGCGTCCTCCAGGGTGCGCAGCAGCCGGAGCGCGGTCGACTTGTGCACCCCGAGCCGATCGGCGACCTCGGTCAGCGAACGCGACCTGTCCGAGACGAAGCCGACGATCTCGATGGCGCGGGCGACGGTCTGCGACACGGTGCCGCTCCCTATCCGCCGGTCGGGACGCCGCTGGGGGCCGGCTCGTCCGCCAACCCGGCGACTATCTCCGCGGCGCGGGGCAGTTCCGCGAGGTCGGAGGCGGAGGCGAGGACCTGGGCCGCGGCGTGGTGCCCGAGCCCCAGACAGAGCGTCTCCTGGTGGCCGTGGAGCCAGCCGCTGAGCCAGCCGGCGGCGAAGGCGTCGCCCGCGCCGACGGCGTCGACGACCCGCACCCGGCGGGACGGCACGCGGGTGACCCGGCTGCCGGTGAACGCCACCGCCTCGACGGCCGCGTCCTTGACCACCAGGCGCTCGGGCCCGTCGACGAGGGCGCGGACGCTCTCGGCGTCGGTGGTGCCCCACAGCGCCTCGGCCTCGTCCCGGCCGACGAAGACGATGTCGCTGCGCTGGGCGAGTTCCAGCAGCGTCTCGGCGGCGCCGGCGGGCTGGCCCGACCACAGCACCGGGCGGTGGTTGACGTCGAAGCTCACGGGCACGTCTCCCCAGGGCCGGTCGAACACGATGTGCCTGGTCAGCGCGGCGCAACTCGGGGAGAGCGCGGGGAGGATCCCGGAGAGGTGCACGACCCGGGGGCGGACGGCGCTCCACGCGGCGACGTCCGCCGGGCCGAGGCCGGCGGCCGCGGAGCCCGAGCGGTAGTAGGAGACGCGGGTGCCCTCGGGGGTCGGGTCCTTGAAGTACACGCCGGTGGGCCGCCCCGGGTCGCGGCGCACGAGTGAGGTGTCGACGCCGTGTCCGGCGAGCACGGTGGTGATGAGGTCGCCGAGCCGGTCGGCGCCCAGCGCGCTGGCCCAGTGGGCGCGGTGGCCGAGCTGGGCGAGCGAGGCGGCGACGTTGGACTCGGCGCCGCCGGGGCGCAGCAGGTAGGTGGAGTCGGCGTCGAGGCGGCCGCCGGCCTCGGGGGTGACCATCGCCATGGTCTCGCCGATCGTCAGGACGTCGGTGTCGGCGGCGGGGGTCCGGTGCTCGGTCATCGTGTGTTCACTGCCATCCGCCTTCTCGCTGTCACCGCACCCTCCCGCGTTGCATCATGTGCAACGGCAGTGCGACATACGCAAAACCTAGGTGGCGTCCGCTGGTCGTGTCAACGGTCGGCGGACGCGACGTCACAGCAGGACCACGCCCGTCACCATCGCGGCCGTCCCGGCGAGCAGCAGGATGACGATGAAGCCGATGGCCCGCTCGTTCCCGCGACGCTCGAACGCGAGGTCGGGGGTGTACACGGTCAGGTCGGAGGGGGCGTAGTGGAGCTCACGGCCGAGGGACCGGCCCGGTTCCGGGATGCCGTCCCGGGAGAGGACGGTGACCCGGGTGCCGTCGAGGGTGGTGAAGGTGACGACGGGGGCGTGGTTGACGATCTCGCCGCCCTCGCCGTCGGTGTAGACGTCCCTGGTGACGGCCACGACCCGGGCCGGGACGGCGACGGCCGAGGCCAGCAGGGCGTCGCGGGCGCGCGCGGCGCGGATGTCGGGGCTGACCGCCGCGAAGGCGGTGACCAGCGCGCCGAAGCCGAGCAGCGCCCCCGGCCAGCCCCAGAGGACGGTCGCGTGGGTGGCCAGTCCGACGAGGAGCAGGATGACCGCGCAGTTCGGGCCGGCCCGGCCGTGCCGGTCGTCCACGGTGTGGAGCACGACGCGGAACCGGTCGGGCCGCCCGCGCGGGTAGCGCACCGCGACCTCACGGCCGACCCAGGCCACCTCGACGGAGTCGCCGTGCTTGCCGGCGTTGGGCAGGGTGAACTCCCGCCCGGTGGCCGGGTCCCGGAAGGCGACCGTCACCGGTATCCCCGGCCGCTTGGAGGCGAAGTGCGCCGGCACCTCCACCGCCACGATCCGCCCCGTCACCCAGACCGCGCGCTGGGCCCGGCTCAGCCCGGCCAGCGACAGCCCGTAGCCGAGCAGCGCCAGCGCCGAGGGCACCACCCACCACAACCGCACCACCTCGTACACGTTCGTCGCCCCCGCTTTCTTCGTGCGGGTCGCCGCTCAGAGGTCGACCCGGAACAGGTTGTCGGCCGGGTCGACCACCGCCCCGAGCCGGAGCCCCACCCGCAGGGCGGGGTGGTGCGACCGCTTCCAGGTCGACTCGAACGTCCGGAACCCCGGGCCGCTGACCCGCAGCCCGACGACGACACCGGTCGACTCCCCGTCGTCCCAGTCGGTCAGGCTGGTCACTTCCGCGGTCGCCGCGACCCCGGCGGCGTCGAGCCGCCGGTTGTTCTCCCTTTCGTGGGAGGTGCTGAACCAGATGACGAGGCCCAGGGGCGTGCAGAGCACCGTGCACAGGACGCCCCCGATCAGGAGGCCGGCGCCGGCGAGAACGGCGCCGACCAGCAGGACGGGGCCGGACACGACCAGCGCCACGGAGACGGAGTACAGGAACAGGGCACCGAGCGGACCGATCCTCGACGCCTGCGCGGGCCCCGGGCCTTCACCGTCGTCCGTCATCTCGGCCCTCCGCTCGCTCGGCGACGCTCCGCGCCAGCGCCTCGTACGGCGGGGTCGGCGTCACGGCGCCACCCCGTCCCCGGCGTAGAGGTAGCCGCCGGGCCTGGCGGGGTCGGCGACCAGCAGCACCTGGTCGCCGACGCGGGGGATCCGCAGCTTGGAGACGACCGTCTGGAGGGCGATCGGCTCGGTCGCCCCGGCCGGCTGGAGGACCAGGTCGACGACCGGGTCGAAGTTGACCAGCCTGCCGGTGTCCCCGATCGACACGACGGCGGCGGGTGTGGTCGGCGCCCCGGCGGCGAGCAACTGCTGGACGTACTGACCGGAGTTGTAGGCGCCGATCGACTGCTGGACCCTGGCGAAGTCCTCGGCCCCGAGCAACGCGCGCGTGGTGCGGCCGTAGAAGCCCTTGCCGCTCGCCACCTTGCCCGCGATCTCGGCGGCCCGCTCCTCACGGCTCTTGCGCCGTCCGAAGATTCCCATGGCCTCTTCCCCTCCGGCGATGTCGCCCTCGTTGGGCGTTCCTGCCTGACGGCATGGACACTAGACGGGCGGGAACGCCTACCGATCCCAGGTTCGTCCGCCGGTCTCCCGACGTACGCTCCTCCCATGCCGTCCCCCAGCCAGCCGACCGGTGAGCGCCGACCGCGCGCCCTGGTCATCGACCACGCCTGGCGCGCCCTCGGACCGGGCGTCGAGCCGTTGAGCGGCCCGGGCGGGGCGCCGCTCACCCGGACGGTCAAGCTGATCGTGCTGCCGCTGATCGTCAGGCCGGCGCTCCGTCCGGAGCTCGCCGGGGACTTCCTCGACTCCGAGCAGGCCGGGCGCCTCGACGAGCTGATCCGGGAGTCCGGTGCGCGGCTCGTCGCGACGGCGCGGTGGTTCACGCTGCTCAAACGGGCCCGCCGGGCGCGGGGCATCGTCTCGGGACACCCCCAGGACCTGTACTTCCAGCGCTGCTTCGAGCTGGCCACCGAGCACGGACCGCCCGCGGCCGGCGCGGAGGCGACGGCCCTGGCCGTGGTCGAGGAGGTGGCGGACACCGCCGGCGGGCGCACGGTGGCGGCGCTGCGGGAGTACCTGGCGGACGCCGCCCAACGGGCCAGGATCGACGGGGAGTTGGCCGCCGCCTGGGAGCACCGGCCCCCGCCTGCCGACGCGGCCCCCGCGGTGGCGCGGGCCGCCGAGGTCCTGGACGCCTGCGGCGGGCCGGCCCCGGCCGGCGGCACACCGGCGCACGCCGCCATGGTCGAGGCGGGACACGGCGCGCTGTTCGGC
The DNA here is from genome assembly GCF_042722465.1 of Streptomyces sp. NPDC127098. Lineage (NCBI taxonomy): Bacteria > Bacillati > Actinomycetota > Actinomycetes > Kitasatosporales > Streptomycetaceae > Streptomyces > Streptomyces sp. NPDC127098. The sequence continues at coordinate 23,004 of NZ_JBHXFJ010000043.1, read as the reverse complement.
CGGGCCCTGTGGGCGTACACCAGCGGGGTCTGGGGCCGCGACGACCTGCCGACGCACCTGGGTCTGACGGCGCGGCGGGTGCCGGCGCGCCCGGAGGTCGGCCGGGGCGCGGCGACGGCGACGCTGCCCGCGCCGCTGGACCGCTCGCTCTTCGAGCGGCTCTTCGTCGTCCTCCAGTCGGCGGCCAGGCGGGAGGAGTTGCCGGCGCTGCCGGAGCTCGTCTGCCGGGAGGTGGACCGCGGTTGCGCCCCGCTCGGCCTGCGCGACGAGACGCTACGGGTCGCCGTGGTCCTCGGCTGCCGGCTCGCGGCCGGACTCGATCCGCTGGGCAGCGGGGAGCCCGCGGCGGGCCGCACGGCGGCGCACCGGGCGGTCAACGGCCGCTGGCGGCGGGAGGCTTCGGCCCTCCGCGCCCGCCGCATGACCGTCTCCGCTCGCCCCGACCCGGACGGCGGCGTCCTGGAGGCACTCGCCCATGACCTGCGTGCCCCGTGGGCCGCCTACACGCGGCGGCTGTGGGTGCGGCTGCACGGGCGTGACGTCCGCGGCGCGCCACTGGCGGACGCGGCGTCGGTCTGGGCGGTGCTCGACGGGGTCGCCCGCTCGGTGATGATGGACCACCGCGCCCGCGTCAGGGCCGCGCTGCGCGGCCTGTCGGCGGCCCCCGCGCGACCGGCCGAGCCGAGGAGCGCGTGATGGCGCGGGGCGGCGTCGACCTCCTGGTCGCGCGGGACGCGGACGGCACGGTACGGATCGCCGCCGGACCCGCCCCCGACCAGGTCGGGGCGTCCGACGAACTCGTCGCCGTGGGACCCGACTTCACCCGGGCCGTCCTCGACGTCGCGGGCGCCGTGCTGGTCTGGCCGGTACTCGGCGAGCCCGGCCCGCCGTCGGCCTGGGTCCACGATCCGGGGCGGGCCCAGCAGTGGCTGTGGGCGCTCTACGGCGAGCGCGTCGCCGCCGCCGTGCACGACCGGCCCGCGCCGGACCTGGCCGGCGTGCGGGTGGCGGCGGAGCCGACCGCCCTCGCCGGCGGCGCCGCCCGGCTCGGCCTCGGGCACTGGGCGGCCCGGTGGTGGCCGGCGTCGTACGCGGACTCCATACCGGCGCTCGAACCCGACGTGCACGGCCTGGAGTTGGCCGCGCTCACGCACCGCTGCCAGCAGCTCTTCGACGACGGGGACGATCAGCCCGACGACTGCGCGGCCGAACTGATCGGGGAGCACCGGGCCGCGCTCGACCCCCTCGTCCGGTGGTGGCTCGGGGCACCGGGGCCGGCGGCCACGGCACGCCAGCTGGAGAGCGTGCTGCGGCTGATCGACGCCGCCGCGGACGGCGCCGGCCTCGACGGGCCTGAGCTGCGCCGCCTCCGGTCGGCCCTGGAGCGGCCCGGCCCGACCGGCCCGCCGCTCGCCCCAGGCGAACTCTTCGCCCCGCACGACCGCTACGCCCTCGCGGCGGGCGAACCGCCCGCCGCGGGCGGCCGGGTGATCGCCCGTGGCACCGGCACCAACGACTGGCGCCGCTACCCGCCCGGCCTCGTCGACGCGGCCGAGAGCGCGGTGTCCTGGACCGTCAGGGCGGTCGGCGCGCGCCGGCGGATCGAGGTCGAGGTCCTGGCGTCCGGCGCGGCATCCGCCGCCGCGCCGCTCGTCGCCGAGGTCTTGGTGAACGGCGGCGGGCCGCTCCGGGCGCCCCTCAGCAGGCGGGACGAGCTGTGGACCGGCGGTTCCGAGCTGGGCCCGGAGCTGGCGGACGGGGCGACGCCGTCGCGCGTCGAGGTCGGCGTCCTGCTGCCCGGCTTCGACCCGGCCCCCGGCGCGTCGGACGAGGCCGACGCCCGCGCCGCCCGGGAAGCCGTCCGCGCCCTGGCCGGGCGGCGACTGGCCGCCGCGGCGCACCCGCCTTCGGACGAGGGCTCGCCGCACGACACCCGTGCCGCGCCGTTCCTCGCCGAGACCACGGCCGCCGCCACCGACGAGGAGTACTGACCCATGCCGGACGCGCGCGAGGACGAGGCCGCGGCGGTGCCCCGGCTGTACGGGGACCCGTTCGACGGCGGCTTCGCCCTGGCCGAGGAGCACCAGCGGGCGGCCGACCTACCGGCCGCGTGCGCCGTCTACGAGGAGTTGCTCACCCTGGCCGAGTCCCTGGAGGACTCGCCCGACGTGCGGTTCCTGCGGGCGCACCTGCTGTCCGACCTCGCCAGCGTCCGGCTCGACGCCACGGACCTGGCCGGGGCCGAGGACGCCGTCGGGCGCTCCCGCGAGCTGCTCGACTCCGTCGCGTCGGCGCCGATGGGGCCGCGCGGCCGTCAACTGTGGCTTGAGGTCCTGCTGAAGACGCTGCTCGCCAGGGCCGACCTGCTGCGCACCAGGGGTCGGCTCGACGAGGCGGGGGCCTGTCTCGACGAGGCGGCGGCGAGGCTGCCCGAGTTCGACGATCCCGAGGGGGTGCGCGCCGCCGAACTCGGCCTGAACCGGGTGCATCTGCTGATGGAGCGGGCCGAGTGGGGGGCGGCCGAGGAGCAGGCGAGGGTGCTGCTGTCCGGCCTGCCGCGGACGGCGGTGGAGACCGCGCCGCGGCTGCTGACCGCCCTCGGCCTGATCTGCGCCGCGACCGGGCGGTTCGACCCGGCCGAGGACCACCTCGCCCGCGCGGCGGACGGCTACCGGGCGCTGGGCGCCACCGGTGCGCAGCACTCGCTGCTCGCCAACCGGGGGTACGTGGCGCTGCGCCGCGGCGATCTCGACCTGGCGGAGCGGTTGTTCGCGGAGGCGTCCGCCTTCTTCGAGCGGCACCGGCGGTTCGGTGACCTGGCGGTCTGCGAACAGGCCCGGGCCTTCATCGCCGGCCGGCGCGGCGACCTGGCCCGCGCGGGCGACCTGACGGCGGCGAGCCTGGCCCGGTTCGAACGTCTCGGCGCCTCGATCGCCGCCGCGGACACCATGCTGCTGGGCGCCCAACACGCCTACGAGCGGGGCGACATCGCCGAGATGCAGCGGCTGGCCCAGGCGGCCCGCGACGTGTACCAGGAGCGGGAGGTGCCCGAGCGGTGCGCGCAGGTCGACCTGATGCTCGCGCGGACCCTCGAGGACAACCTGAACCGGACCGACCACGGCGACCACGAGCGGCGGTCCGTCGACACCGCGCTCTCCCTCGCCGTGCCCGCCGCGCTGGCCCTCCAGGCGGCGCGCTACGACTTCGCCACCGCGCACGCCCGCAGCCAGTGGCTCCGACTGGCCGAGGACGCCATGGAGTTGGTGTTCCGGCTGGCCGTTCGCCGGCAGGACCAGGGGCTGCTCTTCGAACTGGTGGAACACCGCAGCGCGGGCGCCGCCCTGGCACTGGACCGCACGGCGCAGGCGCCGCCGGCCGGGCCCGCGGGGGACGCCGGCTCGGTCTTCCCGACCGCGGCCATGAAGACGTACGGGCACGCCGAGGGACCGATGACGCTCGGCGGGGTGGCCGCTGAGGCCGCTGTCTCCGCCGGCCTGCGGGTGGCCCCGCCGCCGAAGGTGCGGATGTCGGCGGAGTCCGACCGGGTCGCGCTCCAGGAGTACGTCGCGGCGGCCGAGTTCCGCTATCACCGCCGGATCGTGAGCGAGGAGGAGGTGCCGTTCTGGGCCACCGACGACCTGACGAGCCGCCCGGTGGTCCAGGTCCGCCTGGTCGACGCCGGCGACCTGTTCATGACCTGGATCTGGGCCGGCGGCGCCCGCGGCTACGGCACGGGACACGGGCCCGCGGACGAGGTCGACCGGGCGGTGCGCGCGCTGGCCGGCGCGCTGCCGGGGGCGGGCGAGGGCGCGGAGGGCATGCGGCGCGCGGTGGTCTCGGGCGCGTTGGCCGAGCCCGGGAGCGAGCGGCGGCTCGCGCGGCTGCTGGCAGAGGCGCTGTGGCCGGCGGGTCTGACGGCGCAGATCCGGCAGGTGTCGGCGCGCGCCGGCCGTCCGCTGGTGCGGATCCAGCCGTCCCCCCGGGTCGCCCAGGTCCCCTGGGAGCTGCTGGCCGTCGACGACGACAACGACGTCCGGCTCATCGAGCTGGCGGACGTCGTGACCACCGCGCCGGCGTCGTCGCGGTCACGGCACGCCCCGGCGCGCCCGACACCGGACGCGGACCCCGGCCCCGGCGCCGCCCCGGTCGTTCTCGTCCTCGACCCCCGGGTCCCCGGCTTCCGGGCCGACTCCTCGCTCGGCTCCGTGCTGGGACGGCCGGGTTCGGACCCGGAGTTGCTGGCGCTCGTCCGGCGCCGGCTCGACGCGGGCCCCGTCGCGCCGTCCCTCACCACCCCGGCGGACGGCTTCCGCCGCGCCGACCTGGACCGGGACTGGCTGAGCGACGTGCTCCGCGGCGGCGCCCGCAGACTGGTCTACGTCGGGCACGTGAGCGGCGCGCCGGTCGAGGGCGGGCAGAGCGAGGACGGCGCCCTCCACCTGTGCTGCGGCCCCGGCACCACCGGCCTGGCCGAGCCGGTCCGGGCCCACCGGCCGCTGTCCGCCAAGGACCTCCTGCTGGGCACCCTCCCGCTGCGAGCCGACGGGGAGCCGGGCGCGCGGCTCTGGCCGGCGCCGCCCCGGGTCGCCCTCATCGGCTGCGAGAGCGGCGGCGACCTCCGGTTCGCCGAGTCGTTCGGCCTGGCGACGGCGATGATCCACAACGGCGCCGAACTGGTCACCGCCACCCGCTGGACGCTGCCGACCAGCTTCGCTTTCCACCGTCTCGCCGGCCTGCCCGAGTCCGTCCGCCCGCTGTCCGAGGCGGTCGTCGCCGTCGACACCGCCCACGAACACCCCGACCCCGTGGGCCGGTTGGGCCGCTGGCAGCGCGAACGACTCGACCACTGGCGCACCGCCGGCCGGATCGAGCACTCGCCCCTGCTGTGGGCGGCGCTGACCTGCGTCACCCGGTGACCCCGGCCACCGGGCCGGATGGAACCACACGATCCGCTTACCTTATTCAAATGATTACCTGATTTTGATCACTCTTGATCACCTCTTTTCTGTGTGCTGGTGGGCCACATCCAAGGCTTGGGGCGGCACCAGTCCGGTGCCTCGTCGACCCCTTCCACGAGGTGCGCCCACATGTCCCCTCGCGTCACGCGCGCGCGTATGTCCGCCATAGCCGGAGTCGCCACCCTCACGGTCGTCACGGCCGCCTTCAGCCCGGGGAGCGACGACACGGCCAGCGCCGCCTCCCCGCGCACCGAGCAGCGGGAAACCGTCCACTGGAGCTACCGCGGCCACACCGGGCCTGAGTACTGGGCGACGCTCTCGGAGGACTTCGCGGCCTGCGGCGAGGGCCTGGAGCAGTCGCCCATAGATCTCCCGGAGGACTCCGCGATCGGCGCCTCGACCGACGCGGCCATCACCATCGACTACGAGCCCGTGACCGCGAACCTGGTGAACAACGGCCACACCGTGCAGGCCAACGTGTCCCCCGGCAGCCGGATCATCGTCCAGGAGACGGCCTACGAGCTGCGGCAGTTCCACTTCCACCTCCCGAGCGAGCACACGGAGGACGGCGAACACACCGCGATGGAGGTGCACTTCGTCCACGCGGACGCGGAGGGCGATCTCGCCGTCGTCGGCGTGCTGATGGAGAAGGAGCGGGGAGAGTCCGCCTTCACCGATCTCTGGCCGAGCCTGCCGACCGAGGAGGGCGACGAGGCGGCGATCGACGAGCCGTTCGACCTCACCGAGTTCCTGCCGGACGACCGTGACCAGTACCAGTACGACGGCTCCCTGACGACCCCGCCGTGCACCGAGGGCGTGCGGTGGATCGTGCTCGACGACCCGGTCTCCGTCACCCCGCGTCAGGTCGCCACCTACCGGCAGATCTTCCACACGAGCAACCGGCCGACCCAGCCGCTCAACGACCGACTGGTGACCGTCGTCGAGGACTGACGACGACGGCGGAGGACAGTGGTCGGATCGCCCTCGTGGCGGGTGGACAGGGCCACCATGAAGCCGCAGAGGAGGAAGGCGCCCCCGGCCATGCCGCCGGCGGCGGTGGCGGTCGGGCCGCCGAGCACGGCGTGCGCGTGCCGGGCGTCGCAGTCGGGCACGCCGGCCCGCTGCGCCGCCGAAGGCGTGCGGACCTCAGGGAGCGTCCTTCCGCAACGCCATGAGGAGGCGGTCGAGGTCGCCCCGCGCCGTGTAGGTACGGATCGGGTCGATGTAGTCGCGTGACTCGATGATCCGACCGTCCCGGACCCGCATGACGAAGACGCAGGGCACCTTGGCCGTGGAGTCGTCCGGCAGGGTGAACTCGTAGGCGAACTCGGCGACGATCACCTCGGGATCGGCGGTCTCGTGCACGACGACGTCGACGACCCGCCGCTTCGGCAATGACGCCCGCACCTCCGGCGGAACGGTGAAGTGCTCCCGGAGCGCCCGCCGGCTCGTCAACGGCTCGGACTCCGGCGTCGCCATCGGATGACGCACATCGGTCACCTCGCCGTACAGGTCGGGCAGCTCGTCGAAGTTCTCGTCGGCGACCCCGTGCACGAGCCGGAGAAACACCTCGCGTGGACTCTGACCCCGACTCACAGAAGACCCCCCAAAGTGACACCCACGGACCGTTCGTGAGCATTATGGGTGATCCAGGTGCTGCTTCTGGCCGTCACCGTCGACCGCCCCGGCGTCGGCACCGGCTCGCGACCGCGTGTCAGCGCCCGGTTCCCCGGCTCGGCACCCCATGCTGATCACGGCCGTCGACGTGCCGAGCAGGGGAGCGCGATATGAGGCTGGTCAAGCTGGGAGAGCTGGAGGTCTCCGCCCTCGGGCTGGGTGCCATGGGGCTGACCGAGTACGCTCCGGGCGGCGCGGAGGACGAGGCGGAGGCCGTTCGCGCCGTCCACCGGGCCCTGGACCTGGGCGTCAACCACATCGACACGGCCGAGGTCTACGGCCCCTACGACAACGAGGGACTGGTGGGCCGCGCCCTGCGCGGCCGGCGCGACGAGGTGGTGCTGGCCAGCAAGTTCGGGATCCTCTCACACACCGGCCACGGCCCGGTGGACGGCGGGCGGGCCAACGTGCGGCTCGCCCTCGAGGGGTCGCTGCGCCGGCTCGGCACCGACCACGTCGACCTCTACTACCAGCACGGCGAGGACCCCGACGTGCCCGTCGAGGAGACCGTCGGTGCCCTCGCCGAGCTGGTCGGCGAGGGCAAGATCCGCGCCGTCGGCCTGTGCGAGGTCCGGGCCGACACCATCCGCCGGGCCCACGCCACCCACCCGCTGGCCGCCGTGCAGACGGAGTACTCGCTGTGGACCCGCGGCGCGGAGGCGTGGCTGCTGCCGCTCCTGCGCGATCTCGGCATCGCCCCGGTGTGCGCGGCACCGCTCGGCCATGGCTTCCTCACCGGCCGGATCCGCGCCCCCGAGTACTTCGCCCACCGTGACCGGCGCCGGCACAACCCCCGCTTCAGCGAGGAGAACCTGCGGCACAACCTCCGGATCGCGGACGAACTGGCCGCCGTCGCCGAGGAGTTGGACGCCACCCCGGCACAGGTCGCGCTGGCCTGGCTGCTGGCCCACGGCAGCGACATCGCCGCCGTCCCCGGGGCACGGCGGGCGGAGTTCGTGACCGAGAACGTCGCCGCGGAACGGCTCGCCCTCCCCCACCCGCAGATGGCCCGCCTCAACCGGCTGCCGGCGGCCGCCGGCGCCCCGTTGACCGACGCCCGCACCTGGCGGTTCGGCCACTGACGCGGCCCGCGGCGGTCCCCCGACCTTGACGCCGCGGGGCGCGGCGGGAGGCCTCCTGTCCCGGAAGGGACCGGCCGGCCGACCGGGAGAGAAGAGAGGTACCCCCCTGACATCCGCGCCCCTCACCCGCCGGACCGCCGGCCCGGCGCGCGTCTACCTCGGGGCCTGCACCGGCGACGACGCCGAGCGCGGCCTCGGGGTCGCCCGGGTCGACGACGCCACCGGCGCGCTCCGGCTCGACGCCGTGACGCCCGCGCGGACCCGTCGTTCCTGGGCCCTCGCCCCGTCGGGGCGCGTGCTGTTCGCGGTGCACGAGACCAGCGGCGAGGGCCGGGGGTCGGCGTTCGCGCTCGACACCGGGACGGCGGCGTCACGGGGCCCCTGGGGAGCTGCCCGAGCGGCGGCGGCGCGCCGTGCCACCTCGGCGCGCACCCGGCGGGCCGGCACCTGTTCACCGCCAACTACGCGACGGGCACCGTCGGGATGGTGACGCTCGCGCCGGACGGCGCGCCCCTGGGGGTGAGCCAGGTCGTCCGGCGCGTCGGGTCGGGTCCCGACCCGGACCGGCAGGAAGGACCGCACGCGCACATGGTGCTGACCGACCCGGCCACCCCCGACCGCGTCCTGGCCGTCGACCTCGGCACCGACTCCGTCCACGGCTACGCCTTCGACGCCGCACGCGGCCGGCTGACCGGGGAGCGGGAGACGCGGATGGCACCCGGCTCCGGCCCCCGGCACCTGGCACTGCATCCCCTGGCGGGCGCCGCCTACGTGCTGGGCGAGCTGGACTCCCCCCTCACCGTCTGCGCGTACGACCGGGCCACCGGGGCCCGCACGCCCGGGTCCGTCGTCTCGCTGCTGCCCGCCGGCGCCGCCTCGGCGGGCAACATGCCCGCCGAGGTGCTGGTCTCCTCCGACGGCCGGTTGTGTACGCCTCCAACCGGGGCCACGACAGCGTCGCGGTCTTCGCGGTCCAGGGTCCTGAGGGCACCGGGCTGCGGCTCCTCGGCCACCAGCCGTGCGGCGGACGCGGCCCACGCCATCTGAGCCTGGACCCCGACGAGCGCCGGATGTTCGTGGCGAACCAGGACTCCGGCTCCGTCGCGGTCCTCACCCGGGACCCCGCCACCGGCACACTCGCCCCCTCGGCCACGACGCTGCGCTACCCGGAGGTCGTCTGCGTGCTCCCGACGGCACCGGCGGCCTGAGGCCGGCCAGGCCGCGCGCCCCGCCGCCCCGTTCCTGGGGAATCCGGGGAACGCGCGTCCGGACCCGTGTCCGGATCCATGTCCCGACACGCCGCTGACCAGGCCGGACGCCGGTCGGCTGTCCGGGACAGCCGACGACCGTTGCCCGGCGCCGTTCGACCGCCACAGACTCGATTCCGCCACCGACGGCCGAGTTCGAGCCGCCGGTGGCGGGGTCGGCGCGCGGGGCAGGCGCCGCCCACGTGCTGGACGGGCTGTCACCGGCCGGGAGACGGACGCGGACGCGGCGGGCGCGCTGACCGGCGCCCTTCCGGTTCCCCGCGCGACGACCGACCCGGCGCGGAAAGCATCGACAACGAAAGGCAGGGGGACATGGCGTACGGCGGCGACATCATCAGGTTTGCCAACGAGGGCCTTGACGCGATCCAGACGCAGACGAGGAGCCAGCAGGAGCAGTACACCGAGATCTGGAACAACGTGCACACGCAGCTGCTCGGCCTCGTCGAGCAGGGGCAGGTGGACGCCAGCATCGGGCAGGTGCTCAACGAGCGCGACGAGCAGTTCCGCCGCGAGTCCGCCGGGTTCGACGACAGCGTGATCGCGCAGAACACCGCGCTGCGCGACGTGCAGACGATCGGCAACGAGGGCGGCGCCGCGATGGTGCGGGCGGCCATGGGCGGCGGACGCTGAGCCATGACCGAATCACGCGACGTGGAGCTCAACCCCGGCGCGGCGCGGCAGGCGGGGGATCACGCCCGGGACAGCGAGCGACTCGCCGCGATGCGTGCGGCGTTCGGCGGTGTCGGCGGCGCCCGCGGGCTGTTCGGTGACGTGCCGGGCGGCGACCTCGCCGAGCAGGCGCTGGAGTCGGCCGCCGCCACCATGGCGGACGAGCTGGGCCGGACCGGGCTGACCGTGCAGGACATCAGCGACAGCGCCTATCTGATGGCCGAGATCGCGGACGAGACCGACCAGGCGGCGCACGGCCGGCTCGTCGCGGCGGGCGAGGCCGCCCAGCGCCGGTCCCCCGCCCCGGGCGGGGCGCCGGCGCCCTCGACGAACGGAACGGAGTGAGTGCGATGGCGACCGACGAGGAGTTCATGGCAGTCATCGCACGCATCCTCAGCGCCCAGCACGTGTCGATCCACGCGGTGGCCGAGGCGTGGACCGCCCTGGCCACCGCGGGGACCACCGAACGGGACCGGCTCGCGAGCGCCGCCGCGAACGCCGAGGCCGAGCGGGGCGTCGGTCTAGCCGAGCTCGCCGACCGGCTCGGCGGGACGGCGGCCTGGGCCGAGGGCGCGAGCGCCGTGGCCCAGCAGGTCGCCGGCCAGCTGCGCACCGCGGGCGAGGCGGCGGCCCGGGCCACGGAGCGGGCGTTGACGCTGCTCGTCGAGTACGAGGCGGCCCAGGTCGACCTGCCGGCCGACGCGATCAGCCCCGCCATGGTGAGCGCGGCGGCGCGCGGAGAGGCGGAGCAGGAGCGGCTGCTCGCGGAGGCCCGCGGCGTGCTGGACCAACTGAGCCAGGACGTGAGCAGGGTGACCGGCGGCGACGCGCCGGCCTCGCCCGAGCGGAGCGGCACGGTCAGGGCGGACGCGTCCCGGGAGACCGCGTCGAGAAGCGACGACCAGCGCGCCACGACGGATAACAGGCCGAGACCCCAGCGGCCCGATCCGACGGCGGACGACCGGGACAACCTGATCGAGGGACACCCGCCGTCCCCCAACGCCCAGACGACAAACGGGGAGTACCCCTCCTATCTCTCCGTGCAGGGCCCGGAGGCCGGCGAGTTCGACGGCTGGGTGCAGAGCCCCAACACCGGCTACCTGGTCGATCCGGCGACGGGCCGCGAGTTCGACCCGGGCGGCGGCCGGTGGATCGACCCCGTCACCGGGCTGCCGTTCGGTGAGTCGACCGAGTACGCGACCCGGCTCTCCGGGCTCGGCACCGGGCCCAGCGCGATGGCCACCGGCGTCGGCCTCGGCGCGCTCGGCGGCGCGGGCGCCGTCGGCGGAGGCGGCGGGCTCGGCGGTCTTTACGGCGGGGTGCTGCCGCCGAGCGTGGCCCACCCGGGTCCCGCGCAGCAGCAGGTCATCCGCGAGGCGCAGCGCAACCTGGGCCAACGCGCCGCGGTCGCCCAACGGTTCGCGATGCGCGAGGCGGCGCAGGGCGGTCGTCCGTTCGCCCCGCCACCGGGCGCGATGGGCGCGGCGGGCCGGTCGAACGGTGAAGGGTCCCGCGAGTCGGGCCGGCAGGGCCGGCCCACCGACCTCACCGAGGACCCCGAGGTGTGGTCCGCGCACCGGCGGGCCGCCAACGGCGTGCTGGGCGAGTAGACGAGACGAGCAGGCTGGAGAGGGGAAAGCCGTGTCCGATGACGGTCTGTGCTTCATCCCGGAGCGGTTCCGGGAGTCGGGCCGGATGAGCCTGGACGCCGCGGAGGAGGCGGAGGTCGTGCGCCGCCAGCTGGGCAACGCCCAGCCGGAGGCCGGCCGCTTCGGCGGCGCCGACGCCTTCGTCGCCTCGCTGAACGCGACCCGCGACCGGCAGCGGCGCGAGGTGGGGCAGGCGGCCGAGGGGCGGGAGAACATGTCCGACGCCGACCACCGGACCGCGGACATCGGCGAGGAGACGGACGTGGCCGCCGAGGCGGCCGTGGTCCGGGCCGACACGGCGGTCGCGCGGGCGATCGCCGACGGGATATAGGGGGACGGGGGTCCGCCATGGACGTCACATTCACCAGGGCCGATGTGGAAGCGGCGAGCAGCGCCAAGCCGTGGACCCACCGCGAGGAGTTCGCCGCCGAGGTGGACACGGACCACATGGCGGACACCGCGTCGATCTTCGCGCGGGCCGCGCGGGGGGCGGAGACCGCCGGTGAGCTTTCCCAACGCGCGACGGAGATCGGGAAGCAGGCGGGCGCGCTCAACGGCGCCGCGTTCGTCGAGGACGACCGCGTCGACGAAACCGCCGCCGGCCTCCAGGGAAACGGCGAGGGCATCGACAGGGTCGTCCGGATGCTCGTCCGCGCCATGAACCACGCCACGGACACCAGAGAGGAGGTGGACGCGCAGATCGACGGAGGAGGGGGGAAAGCCGGCATGCAGCAGATCCTCGAGCGCAACTCGACGGCGGCGGTGCGGACGTGGGGGCAGGCCCAGCAGTTCTTCGCGAGCCAGCCGGTGCCCGCCGTCGGCCTGGCCAGGCCCGCGCTCGCCTCGGCGGTGCCCCGGTTCCTCTTCAACAACGTGGAGTACGAGGGCGTGCTCTCGGGAAACGCGTGGACCCCTCCGCCGAACCTTCCCACCGACATCCGCGAGTCCTACCTGAACATGACGGCCGACGAGGCCCACTGGGCGGACGAGGAGATCACCGACGCCATCCGGCAGTACCGGCAGAAGCTGGCCGAGTACGGAACCGCGCTGGAGGAGGCCGGTTTCGACACGTCCCAGGGACCGTTGGGGATCTGGCGCAGCGACGAGATGGCCGCGTTCAACGCCGCCGAGGTGAAGCGGCTCCTCGCCGAGGGGAACCCGGACCCCGAGCTGCTGGCGCGCTACACGTCCGGGCTCAACAGCGTCGCGGAGGACGTGGACGCGAAGGACGGGGACAAGACCCCGACGCCCGAGCAACAGGCGTACCTGAACGCGTTCTTCCGCGATATGAGCACGGACGACCTGCTCGGGATCGGGCGGCTCGGCGACTCCTACAAGGACTTCCGGAGCTCGGTCGCCAACGGTGTCATCGCCGCCTCGACCGGTCCCGAACCATTGAGCCAGGTCCGGGAGTTCTTCGAGGACAAGCCGATCTCCGACCAGGGGAAGGACGGGCGGAGCGTCAGGCTCCAGGCCGAGCGGTTCGACGAGTTCGGCGCGCTCCTGAGCCACAGCACGATCACCCCGAACGAGAACTTCAGCACGTCGCTGATCAACGCGGCCATCGACGCCCGGAAGGACTACCAGTCCACGTCGACGACCTTCGCGCTCACCCCGCTCGAAGGAGCCGACACCTTCCTGTCGCTGGCCGCCAGGAACGAGGACGCCGCCGCGACCTTCCTGAGCGACAAGAACCAGATCGGCCGGCTGCTCGACCCGTCCCTCAGCTCGTCCTGGGCGGACGGCGGCCGGGCCGTGGGCGACCTGATGCGGGCCGGCACCCTGCCCGAGGGCGAGACGTTCACCGCTGCGGAGGCGAACAGGCTGAACGCCGGCCACACCCTGATGCAGTACGTGGCGGACAACGCCGACGACTATGTCGACAACCGGCGGGAGTTCGCGCCGGGGGCCGCGGACGCCCTCACGAACATCGCGGGGAACAGGGAGTACCTGAACCGCCTCTCCGCCGTCGCCACAGCGGGCCCAGACGAACCCCCCGTGACCCGGAGCGACGGGTTCCCGCTCTCGGCGAACGAGCGAAGCAATCTGTTCTCGGTGCTGCTGGACCCCAGCCGACAGAATGCCGAAGCGTTCAGATCCCAGGTCGGCGACTACATCGAGCATCGGGCGCGGAGCGTTTTCGAAGGCGCCCCGGGGACCGGAACGGTGCCCGCCGAGATCCGGCAGCTCGGTCAGCTGAGCGGCGCCGTCACCAACGCCGAGTTGGCCGCGGCATACCGGGAGGACAAGCGGAGCGACGAAGTCGCGAAGCAGAGTTACCAAGCGGTGAAGACAGGGCTCTCCATAGCCGGCGAATGGAACCGGGCTACCGCAGTGGTGGACGGGGCCTCGAATCTCGTCAGCGAGCCCGAGCCCACCGCCGAGAGGAACGACGAACTGCGCCGCTACTGGGAGAACCGGCGGGGTGACACGGAGGAGCTGCAAAGAATCTACGACGTCGCGCGGCGCACCGGATATGAGGGAATGGACGACACCCCGGCCGGTCGCATCATCCCGTACAACGGCGAGAAGTGGGACCTGGATCCGCAGCAGTGGGAACAGATCGGCACCTCCACCGGCCGGAACCAACGGCAGGCAATCACGGACGCCCTGGGCCCCCTGAGCGACCACTTCCACGATGAGCGCGTCGACGAACTCGGGCGGGAGGGCGTCGAGAACGACTACGACGGCCAGCAGGAGGTCTCGGAAGTGACCAGCCGGGGGGACGAAAACTGGCGGAGCCGGCAATGAGCGGGCCGACGACCGTGGTGCGGCGGCCGGCGCGGGTGGCGCGTCCTGTGGTGCCGACGAAGGAGCTGGTGCTGAAGCCACCCCCGCTGCTGCCGAAGCCGGAGGAGGCCAACATCTGGCTGACCGTGCTGCCCGCGCTCAGCGGCTTCGGCTCGGTGTTCTACATGCTGGCGATGCGGCGCGGCCCCATCGGCTACATCGTCGGCGGGCTGTTCCTGGTGTCCTGCGTCGCGATGGTCGTTGGGTTCCTGATGCGGCAGCGCGGCACGGTGAAGGGCCAGGCCCGCAACGACCGGCGCGAGTACCTGCGGCACCTGGAGCGCACCAGGACCGAGGTGCGGCGCACGGCCGAGGCGCAGCGCGAGGCGCTGGAGTGGGGCGCGCCCGAGCCGCGCCAGCTGTGGTGCCTCGCCGACAGCCGCCGGCTGTGGGAACGCCGCAGCGGCGACCCGGACTTCGGCGTGGTGCGGGTCGGTCTCGGCCCGCACCACCTGGCGCGGCCGCTGGTTCCCGGCGAGTCCGCGCCCGTGGAGGACCTGGACCCGCTGTGCGCCGCCGCGCTCAAGCGGTTCGTCACGACGTACTCGGTCGTCCCGGACCTGCCGGTGCAGGTCGCGCTGCGGCGCTTCGCGGCCGTGTCGGTCACCGACGACGAGGAGCGGGCGGCGGCGCGGGCGTTGTTCCGCGCGATCATCGCCCACGCGGTGACGTTCCACTCCCCGCGGGACCTGCGGGTCGTGGCGTGCGTCCGGGACGTCGAGGGGCCCGAGTGGGGGTGGCTGAAGTGGCTGCCGCACCTCCAGCACCCCGACGAACTGGACCACGTGGGCCCGGTGCGGATGATCCACCCGTCGCTGGCCGTGCTGGAGGAGTGGCTGGGCACCGAGCTGAGCCGCAGGACCCGGTTCCACCGCGGCGCCACGCCCGACCCCGACCTCCCGCACCTGCTGGTCGTCCTGGACGGCGGCCTGGTCGGCGGCGGCGAGGCGCTGCTCGACCCCAACGGCATGCAGGCCGTCACGGTGCTCGACGTGGACGGCCAGGCCGCCGCGCTGACCGAGGCGCACGGCGTGCGGTTCGAGATCCGGGAGACGACGCTCGCGGTCCGCGCCGGCGACACCGTCGACGACCTCGGCACCGCCGACACGCTCACCGTGGCCGAGGCGGAGGCGCTGGCGATGCAACTCGCCCCCTGCCGCGCGGACGTGGACACCACCGGGGACGCCGAGGACCTGACGACCACCGTCAACACGCTGCCCGCCCTGCTCGGCATCCAGGACCCCGGGCACCTCGACCTCGACACCCTGTGGCGGGCCAGGCCCATGCGGGACAGCCTGCGGGTGCCCATCGGGGTGTCCGCGGACGGTGGGCTGCTCGAACTGGACATCAAGGAGTCGGCGCAGAGCGGCATGGGCCCGCACGGCCTGGTGGTCGGCGCCACGGGCTCTGGCAAGTCCGAGCTGCTGCGGACCCTGGTGCTCGGCATGGCGGCCACGCACTCGCCCCAGCAGCTCAACTTCGTCCTGGTCGACTTCAAGGGCGGCGCCACCTTCGCCGGCATGGCCGAGCTGCCGCACGTGGCGGCCGTCATCACCAACCTGGAGGACGACCTCAGCCTCGTGGACCGGATGCGGGAGGCGCTCTCCGGCGAGATGAACCGCCGGCAGGAGGTGCTGCGCGACGCGGGCAACCTCGTCTCCGTCCGGGACTACGAACGCGCCCGCCAGCGCGGGGCCGAACTGCCGCCGCTGCCCAGCCTGTTCATCGTCGTCGACGAGTTCTCCGAACTCCTCACGCAGAAGCCGGACTTCGCCGAGCTCTTCGTCCAGATGGGCCGGCTCGGCCGGTCGCTCGGCCTGCACCTGCTGCTGGCCTCGCAGCGTCTGGACGAGAGCAAGCTGCGTGGACTCGAGGCCCACCTGTCCTACCGCGTCGGCCTGCGCACGTTCTCCGAGGCCGAGAGCCGCACCGCCATCGGCGTCCCCGACGCCGCGCGGCTCCCCAGCGCCCCGGGACACGGCTACCTCAAGACCGACACCACCACCCTCAGGCGGTTCCGCGCCGCCTACGTCTCCGGCGCCTACCGCACCGGCGACGACGGCGCCTCGGCCGTGCTCGGCGGCAGCACGGACATCCGGCCGTTCCGCGCCGGCTACGTGCCGGTGCCCGTCGACGAACGCCCGCCGGAGCCCGAACCGGAGCCGGCGCCCGACGAGTTCGGCGACGGCGAGGACCCGGGCAGCACGGTGCTCAACGTGATGGTCGGCCAGATGGCCGGCCAGGGGCCGCAGGCCCACCAGGTCTGGCTGCCGCCCCTGGACCAGCCCGAGCCCCTGGACGCGCTGCACGCCGAGCCCGCCGGACGGTCGCGACGCGCCGGCGACGACGCGGGGTTGACCGCCGTCATCGGCGTCGTCGACCGGCCGTTCCACCAGCGTCGCGACCCGCTGGAGCTGGACCTGGCGGGTGCCGGCGGCCACGTCGCGGTCGTCGGCGGCCCGCACAGCGGCAAGTCGACGGCCGTCCGGTCGCTGATCGCCTCCCTCGCGCTGCGCCACACGCCGGCGGAAGTGCAGTTCTACTGCCTCGACTTCAGCGGCACCCTGTTCCCCCTCGCCGGGCTGCCACACGTGGGCGGCGTCGCCGGGCGGCTGGACGCGGAGGTGGTCAACCGGACCGTCGCCGAGGTCCTGGAGGTCATGGAGGCCCGCGAGACCCGCTTCCGCGAGCTCGGCATCGAGTCGATGGCCGCCTACCGTCGCGCCCGCGCCGAGGGGAACCACACCGACGACTCCCACGGCGACGTCTTCCTGGTCGTCGACGGCTGGGCGGTGCTGCGGCAGAACTACCCGGAGCTCGAGCAGACGTTGACGGCCGTCGCCGGCCGGATGCTCACCTACGGCGTCCACCTGGTCGTCACCGGGAACCGCTGGCTCGACATGCGCATGGGTCTACGCGACCTGCTCGGCACCAAGGTGGAGCTGAAGCTCGGCGACGCCCTGGACTCCGAGGTGGACCGCAAGGCGCAGCGCACCATCCCCACCGACCGGCCGGGCCGGGGCATCACCCACGAGAAGCTGCACTTCCTCACCGCCGTCCCCCGGGTGGACGGCGTCCGCTCCGCCGCCGGGCTCGCCGAGGGCGTGGCGCGGCTGGTGCGCCACGTGGACGACGCCTGGTCGGGCGGCCGCGCCCCCGGGGTCCGGCTGCTGCCCACCAGCTTCCCGGCGGAGGACCTGCCGGCGGCCGCGACCGGGCAGCCCGGCGTGACCATCGGCGTGGAGGGCAACCGCCTTGAGCCGGTCGTGCTCACCCCTGGCGAGGACGCCGGGCTGATCGTCATCGGCGACAGCGAGTCGGGGAAGACGTCGCTGCTGCGCGGCATCGCCCGCCAGATCACCACGACCCGCACCCCCGAGCAGGCCAAGCTGATCATCCTGGACCACCGCATGACCATGCTCCGCGAGTTCGACGGGCCCAGCCTGCTCGGCTACTCCGCCTCCCACGAACGCTCACTGGAGGTGGTCGGCGGCCTCGTCGAAGGGCTCAGGAAACGCCTCCCGGGCCGCGACGTCACCCCGGAGCAGCTGCGCGACCGCTCCTGGTGGACCGGCCCCGAGGTCTACCTCCTCGTCGACGACTACGACCTCGTCGCCACCTCGCGTGGCAACCCGCTCAAGGCGCTCCTCGACATGCTCCCGCAGGCCCGCGGCATCGGACTCCACCTCGTCGTCACCCGGCAGGCCGGCGGCTCGGCCCGCGCCGTCGCCGACCCGGTGCTCGGCCGCCTCAAGGAACTCGGCACGCCCGCCGTCCTGCTCAGCATCCCCAAGGACGAGCTGCCCCTGTGGGGCATCAAGCCGGCGCAGCGCCCCAAGGGCCGCGGCCTGCTCCTGCACCGCAGGCTCGGCAACGTCCCGGTGCAGCTCGTCCGCGCCGACTCGCCCCTGACCACCCTCGCCCAGCCCACCGGGACCCCCTCATGAGCGGCAGCCTCACCCAGCAGCAACCGACGTCCACGGGCGCGACGTTCGTCCGGGTCGGCGTCGCGGGCCCCACGGGCCGCGCCGACCTGGCCGTCCCGGCCACCGTCCCGCTGGCCCGACTGATGCCGGCCCTCCTGCGACACGCCGGCCAGGATCCCGGCCCCGACGGCGGGGTCCGGCACGGCGGCTGGGTGCTGCGCCGCGCCGACGGCACCCGGCTCGACACCGCGGGCACGCTCGCCGGCCAGGACGTGCGCGAGGGCGACCTGCTGTTCGTCGGGCACGGCACGGACGACGCCACGGCGCCGCTGTACGACGACGTCGTGGAGGTCATCGGCACGGACGCGGTCCGCGCCGCCTGGCCCACCGCCGCCACCCGCCGGGTCACCGGCGCGCTGGCCACCGGGGCCGTGCTCACCGTCTGCGGCGCGCTCGACGCGGCGCCGGGACCGCTGTCCGGCTGGCTGGGCCTCGTCACGGCCCTGTTCGCACTCGTCGTCGGGGTCCTGATGTCCCGGGCCTTCGCCGACCCGCCCGCCGGCACCCTCGCCGTCGTGCTGGCGGCGCCGCCGGCCGTGCTCGGCGCGGTCCGGCTGCTCGGCGGCGAGCCCGGGATCCTCACCGGCGGCACGGCCGGGCAACTGCTCCTCGCCTGCGGGGTGCTGGCCCTGATCGGGGCGGTCGGGCCGCTGCTGGTGGAGGGCGGCGACGGGACGTTCGCGGCCCTGGTGGTCACCGGGCCGCTCGCCGCGACCGGGGCGCTGGTGTGCGCGGTCTGGGACGTTCCGCCGGCGAGCGCCGCCGCCGTCGCCGCCCCGCTCGCCCTGGCCCTCACCACCCTGTGGCCCACGCTCGCCGTGCGCCTGGCCCGTATCCCCGCCCCGCAGATCGCGGCCACCGTCGAGGAGTTGGAGGCGTTGCCGAGCCAGCTCGAACACGACCGGCTGCGGGCCAGGATCGGCGCCGCCCGGCGGCTGCTGCTCGGCATGCTGGCCGGCAGCCACCTGGTGGCCGGCGCCGGCGCCTGCGTGCTGTTCGCCTCGAACCGGCTGTGGCCCGGCGTGCTCGGGGCGGTGCTGGTGCTGCTGACGCTGATGCGTTCCCGCCTGTTCAGGGAGCCGGCCCAGGTCGCCGTCCCGCTGGCCACCGCGCTGCTCGCGGCGGGCGGCGCCGCGTTCGCCTCGGTGACCGGCCACTTCGGCGAGCGGGCCCCCATGCTGGGCGTGGTCCTGCCGGTCGCGCTGCTGACCGCCCTGGTGACCGGGGCCGTCGGCGTCCTCGCCGGCCGCGTCCCGCTGAACCCCCGGCTCTCCCGCGCGATCGACGTGCTGGAGACGACGCTGCTGCTGTCCGTCGTCCCGCTCTGCCTCGCCGTGTGGGACGTCTACTCCACCGTGCTCGACCTGCGGCCGTGAGAGAGGTGACCACGGTGAAGCGGAAGCGGGAGCGGCGGCGGCCGTCGCCCCGCGCGGCTCTGGCCCTGGTCGCCGCCGCGGCCTCCCTCCTGACCGTCCCCGGGCTCGCGCCACCGGCCGCGGCCACGCCGTGCCGCACCCAGGTCGTCGAGGACGACCTGGGGGAGAACACCGGCCCGCACCGGCTGATCGGCCAGCTCGGGCTGCGCCAGGCGTGGGACCTGTCCACCGGCGAGGACGTCCTCGTCGGCGTCGTCGACTCCGGCGTCGACGCCCGCCACCCCGACCTGGCCGACGGGGCGGTCGTCAGGGGCAGCGAGTTCACCACGGTGGCGACCGAACGCGCGGCCCGGCGCGGCACGCCGCCGCCCGAGCAGGACTGCTCGGGACACGGCACGGCCGTGGCCGGGCTGATCGCGGCCCGCCGGGCGGCGGGTGACCGGATGACGGGCGTCGCCCCCGCCGCCGTCGTCTACCCCGTGCGGCTCGACGGCACGGTCGAACAGGTGCCGCCCGAGACCATCGCCGCCGCCATCGACGACGCCGTCGCGGCGGGCGTCGACGTGCTCAACCTCTCCTTCGGCCGCCCGGTCGACGACCCGCCGGTCCGGGAGGCGGTGGCCGACGCGCTGGCCAGCGACGTCGTCGTGGTCGCCGCCGCCGGCAACGAGGGCGACCAGGGCCCGGCGGGTGGCCTGATGTACCCGGCCGCCTACGACGGCGTGCTCGCCGTCGGCGCGGTCACCGACGACGGGCAGCCCATGGAGTCGTCCAACACCGGCGACTGGCTCGACCTGGCGGCCTACGGCGACACGCTGACCGTGGTCGCCCCGGAAGGCTCCGGCTACCGCGTCGAGTCGGGCAACAGCTTCGCCGCCGCGCAGGTCTCCGGCGTGGCCGCGCTGGTCAGGGCCCGCTTCCCCGAGCTCACCGCCCAGGAGGTGGCCCGGCGGCTGACGGAGACCGCGTCGCCGGTCGGCGGCGGCCCCAACGAGGCCACCGGAGCCGGCATCGTCGACCCCTTCGGCGCCCTGACCTACCTGGGGCCGAGCGAGGCCGACGACCGGGAGCCAGGGGCCGACCCGGGCGGTGCCGGCGCCGTCGCCGTCCGCCCCGTCCCGCCCGACGAGCCGCTGGTCGGCGCCGCCACCGCCACGGCCCTGACGTGGAGCGGCGCGCTGCTGCTCGCCGTCGCGCTCAGCCTGCTCGGCGTGCCCGCGGTGCGCCGGGCCACCGCACGCGGCTGGCGCGCCTGGCCGGGTCCTGAGGACCGCCGGACGGCGCCCGCCACGCCCCGGCGCGCCGCCCCGAGCCTGCGCTGGCTCGACGGCGACGACGCCACCACCACGCCGCGCGACGGGAAAGGGGACTGACGGATGGCCACGACACGCGAACGGGCGGACGCGTACGCCTACGACCACCTCCGCAGAAGCACCAGCGTCTTCCGCGGCACGGACGAGGCCGTCCTCGACCCGCGCCGCCGGCTGAACCGGGCGCTGGCCGGCGGCACGGCCCTCGCCGTCCTGATCCTGGCCGGCTTCGGCATCGTCGGCTGGCTCGGCGGCGGCCGGGGCCCGGCCCTGCCCACGGCCGGCGCCGTCGTGGTCGGCGACGACGGGGACAGCTACGTCGTCAGCGACGGGATCGTGCACCCGGCGCTCAACCTCAGCTCGGCGCTGCTGGTCGGCGGCGGCGAGCTCACCAGGGTGCGGCAGGCCACCCTCGACCAGGCGCCGCGCGGACTGCCCGTGGGCATCCCCGGCGCCCCGGACGCGCTGCCCGGCGCCGACCAACTCGTCGACGACGACTGGACGTTGTGCGTCACCCCGGCGGAGACCGAAGGACCGCCGACCGAGACCGCGCTGTACGTGTCCGTGCCCGGCGTGGCGCCCGGCGACGGCACGGCGGGTAGCACGGTGCTGGCCAGGACCGACGACGGCGGTCTCTGGCTGCTCGCCGAGGGCCGCCGGTACTCCCTGACCGAGGCCGTCCGCGACCTGCTCGGCCTCCAGCGCGTGCGCGCCGTCCCGCTGCCGCGGGAGGTCGTCGCGACCGTGCCGGAGGGGCCGGAGATCACCGTCCTGGACTCCGGCGGCGCCGGCCGCGCCCCCGAGGTCGAGCTGCCGTTTCCCGCCGAGGTCGGGGACCTGGCCCACACCGGGACCGGCGGCGCGGAGCCGCAGTACTACCTGGTGCGCCCGGACGGCCTGCTGTCCGTCTCCCCGCTGGTGCACGCGCTGCTGGGGGCCAGCGCGCCGGCGGACCACGAGCTCAGCGGCACCCAGGCGGCCGCGGCCCCACGCTCCGAGGAGCCGGCGCCCGGCGACGCGGCGTGGCCCGACGCCCGGCCCGCGGCGGAGGAACCGGGCCGCGACCAGCCGGTGTGCGTGAGCACCCCGCCCGGCAGCCGACCGGGCGACGCGCCCTGGCAGGCCACCGTCCACCTGCCGGAGGCGATGCCGGAGCCGCCCGGGCTCACGCCGGTCAGCCCGGCGAACGGCGACCGCCTCGGCCTGCTCAACGCCGTCTACCTGCCGGCCGGCGCCGGCGCCGTCGTGCTGGCCACCACCTCCGGGGGCACCGGCGGCACCCACCTGCTGATCACCGACGCCGGGACCGCCTACCCGTTCGCCTCCCCCGACGCCGTTCGACGACTGCGCTACGCGCCCGAGGACGCGCCCACGATGCCGGGCGCCTTCGTGGACCTGCTGCCCGCGGGCCCGGTGCTCGACCCGAGCGCCGCCGCCGAGGAACAGCGCACCCCGACCGCGAGCGAGGAAGCAACGGGCGAAGAGAGCGAAGAGGAGGTGGCGCCATGAGGCTCCGCACCGCGTGGACACGCTTCGGCCGGGCCCGGCTGGTGGCCGTGGAGAGCGGCCTCGCCCTGCTCGTGGCCGGGCTCGCGCTCCACGACCATCGGGGCTGGGCCCCGGCCGCCGCCGGAGTCCTGGTCCTCACCGGAGCGCTGCTGCGGCGCCGGGGCGCCTTCGCCGACCGACGGCTGCTCGACCGGCTGCGGAACGACGCCTTCGCCCCCGCCGCCCCCGCCCCGCCCGCCCCCGACTTGGGGCAGGAGCGGCTCGGGCTCGCGCACACGCTGCTCCGCACTCTGGACGTCACCGAGGTCGCCGACCGCAACCTGCCCGCCGACGTCCCCGACCTCGGCGTGCTGTCCGACGGGCGCGGCTGCGCCGCGGTCCTCGCGTTCCCCGCCGGCACGCTGCCAGGACTGCCCGCCGCGATCGTCCGCGACTGGCTCGACAGTGACCCGGCGCGGCCGGCCGCCGCCCAGCTCGTCGTCGAGCAGTTCGGCCTGCCGCCCTGGGACTTCCAGCACGGCTACCAGCCCACCGCCGCCTACCGACAGCTGCCCGGCGGCCCCCGGCCGGTCGCCGTGCGCTCCTGGCTGGTGCTGCGCTGCGAGAGCCTCGGCACGCCCGACGCCGCCGAGCGGCGGGGCGGCGGCACCGCCGGCGCGCGCGCGGCGACGGCCGCCGCCCCCCCCCGCGGCCGGGGCCGCCACGCCGCGGCCGCCGCCCCCCCCAACTC
>NZ_JBHXFJ010000042.1:0-66706 GCF_042722465.1 Streptomyces sp. NPDC127098 | reverse complement strand
CGGCGCCTTGCGGGTCTTCCGGCCCTTCGCCTATTAGCGGGGGGGGGCGCCGGCGGGGGGGGGTGGCCGCGCCCGGCCGACGGGCCGCTCAGCGGCCGGTGAACTCCGGCGGGCGCTTCTCCAGGAAGGCCCGCATCCCCTCCTTCTGGTCCTCGGTCGCGAACAGCGCGTGGAACACCCGGCGTTCGTAGCGGACGCCCTCGGCGAGGCCCAGTTCGAGTGCCCGGTCCACGGCCTCCCGGGCGGCGCGCACCGCCGGCCGACTGTGGGAGGCGATGGTGCGGGCCACCGCGAACGCCTCCGCCAGCAACCGGTCGGCCGGCACCACCCGGGCGACCAGGCCCGAGCGTTCGGCCTCCGCGGCGTCCATGGTGCGGCCGGTGAGGATCAGGTCCATGGCCTTCGCCTTGCCGACCAGGCGGGTCAGCCGCTGGGTGCCGCCGATGCCCGGGATCACGCCGAGTCTGATCTCCGGCTGCCCGAACACCGCGGTGTCGGCGGCGATCACCGTGTCGCACAGCATGGCCAGCTCGCAGCCGCCGCCCAGCGCGTAGCCGGCGACGGCCGCCACCTTAGGGGTGCGCAGCGCGGCGAGCCGTTCCCAGCCGGCGAAGTAGTCGTCGGCGGCCATCTCTGGCGCGGTGCGCTCCGCCATCTCCCGGATGTCGGCGCCGGCCGCGAAGACGCGCTCGGAGCCGGTGAGCAGGAAGCAGCCGACGTCCGGGTCGTCGTCCAGGGAGGCGAGCAGGGTGGTGAGTTCGGTCATCAGCTCGCTGTTGAGCGCGTTGAGCACCGCCGGGCGGTGCAGGCGGACGGTGACGACACGCTCGTCCCGTTCCACCTTCAGGTGGTCGAGGTGCATGGGGTTACCTCCGGTGGGGGAGTGCGGTCAGGAGTCCCAGATCGCGCCGTAGGCCGGGATGCCGCGCCGTTCCAGGCCGTGCACGACGCGCCAGGTGAGGCTCTTGTTGGAGATGCAGATGACCGCCTCCGCGCCGAAGTCGCGGTAGGCGGCGTAGGCCAGGGCCACCATGTCGGGCTTGCCGTGCTCGGTGGTGTCCCAGATGCGGGCGTCCGGCTGGACGGCCAGGATCTCGTCCACCAGCGCGTCGCCGTAGGTCAGCCGGGGGGTGCGGGTGGCCCAGACCAGCAGCGACGGCACCTGGCGGGCCAGCAGGTGCGGCAGGCAGGGCCCGATGCCGCTGCCGGTGGCCACGTAGACGACCCGGGTGAACAGCGTCTCGATGTTGGCGACCCCGGCCGTGGTGATCCCCTTCACCCACACGTGGTCAGGACGGTCGTCGATGAAGGCGCCCGTCCAGTCGCCGGCCCGGGAGATGGTCAGTCGGAACCCGCTCCGCCCGGGCGACGGCACGTTGGCGAACGAGTGCCACTCCAGCAGCGGGCGGCGGCTGATCGCGGTCGACGAGCCGGCGAACGGCGTCACCCCGTGGTCGAAGTGCGCCAGCACCACATGGTTCGAGGGCCGCTCGACCGTCACCGGCACCCGGCGCAGCCGGAGCCAGGGCAGCGCGACGCTGGCCGTGACCAGTGCCAGCGCCCAGAGTTCGGGCGCCGCGAGCGGCGACCCCCCGCGCTCCCGCAGGACCAGCGCGGTCTGGACCCAGAACAGCAGCAGCACCGACCAGCCGCCGAACCGGTGGATCCGCTCGAAGCGGTCGTGATGTCGGGCGCGGAACGGCGGCAGCGCGGTGGCCACCAGCAGCACCAGCAGCGCGCCGAGCGCGATCGACACCGCCACGGTGGCCGCCGGCGCGCCGTCGACGACCAGGACCGGCAGCAGGGCGAGGAACCAGGCGGTGCCGGCCGTGGTGCCGCCGACGTGCAGCCCGCCGAAGTGGTAGACCTTCGCCAGCGTCCAGCGGATCCTGAGCGGCCAGGTCACCGGGGCCCGGGTGGCGAGCCTGAACAGCGCGTTGATGACGTACTGCTGGCGCACCACCACGGCGAGCGTGAGGTTGGCCAGCGCGGCGTAGGAGATCGAGCGGGCCGAGAGTCCTTCGCCGTCCGCGAGACCCTGGCCGAGCGCGGCCAGGTTGACTGTCCAGACCAGCGCGACCAGCCGGTTGTGGTGGCTCAGCCGCGGGTGCTTGAGCACCCGGCGGGGCCAGGGGATGAGCGGCGGCAGTGGCGCGACGGCGGCATCACGCACCGGGGCCGTCACGACGCCGCCCCGTGCAGCTCGGTGGCGTGCGCGGCCGGCTCGGCGAGGCGGGCGGCCAGCCGCAGCAGCTCCGGCTTGTCGATCTTGCCGCGGGAGGTCCTCGGCAGTACGTCCAGCGGGTACACGGCGGCCGGCACGCAGTAGTAGGGCAGCGCCGCCGCGACGGCGCGGCGGGCCGCGGCGGGGGAGAGGTCGCCCGGGGAGACGAAGGAGACCAGGGTACGGTCGTCCAGCCTGACGGTGGCGGCCCTGGCGCAGCCCGGCAGCGACTCGAGCACCGCGGAGACCGAGTCGAGCTCCACCCGGAAGCCGCGGACCTTGACCTGGTCGTCGGTCCTGCCCAGGTGTTCGAGCTCGCCGTCGGGGGTCCAACGGCCAAGGTCCCGGGTGCGGAACATCAGCCGCCCGGTGCCGAGGAACGGGTCGAGGGCGTAACGCTCCCCGGTGAGCTCCGGGTTGTCCAGGTAGCCGGCGGATATCCCGGCGCCGCCGGCCCACATCTCGCCCACCTCGCCGATCGGGCAGGGCAGACGCCGCTCGTCCAGCACGTACACGGTGTTGTTCGGGGTCGGCCGGCCGATGGTGAGCCGGGCGGCCGAGGGCCGGTGCAGCTGCATCGTGTTGACGATGGTGGTCTCGGTGGGGCCGCAGCCGTTGTAGAAGGCACAGCGCCGCGCCCAGCGGTCGGCGAGCGCCCGGGGGCACGGCTCGCCGGCCACCGCCACGGTCCTGATCCGCCGGCACCGGTCGGGGTCGAGGGCGCTGAGGATGGTGGGGGTGGCGATGACGACGTGGCAGTCCCGGACGGCCCGGGCGATCTCCCGCCCTCTGATGACCAGGGTGGCGCCGTGGCTGAGCGCCCCCAGGATCTCCCAGGCGGCCATGTCGAAGGCGATGTTGAGGATCTGCGCCACCCGGTCGCCGGGCCGGATGCCGAGGTCGCCCGGTTGGGTGAGCAGCAGGTTGCAGACGTTGCGGTGGGTGACGGTCACGCCGTTGGGCCGGCCCGTGGTCCCCGAGGTGAAGAGCACGTAGCAGCCGTCGTCGGGCTCTGCGGCCGGCCGGGTCGGTAAGTCGAGGCAGACGACGTCGGCCATCACCTCGTCGACGGCGAGGACCGTGTGGTCGTCCCCGGTGGGCACCAGGGCGCGGTGGCGGGACTCGGTCAGCACCACTCGGGCCGCGGTGGCCCGCCGCACGTGGTCCAGCTGGGCGGCCGGGGCGGTGCCGACGTCCTGCGGCACGTAGGCGGCGCCGGCCTTCAGCGTGGCGAGCAGCCCGACCAGCATCGGGATCGAGCGACGCAGGAAGAGACAGACCCGGTCGCCGGGGCCGACGCCGTGCCCGGCGAGCAGGGCGGCGAGCCGGTCGGCCTGCCGGTTGAGCTCTCCGTAGCTGATGGTCGCGCCCTGGTGCTCGGCGGCGACGGCGAGCGGGCGCCGCGCCGCCTGTTCCTCGAAGGCGTGGTGGATGTGGGAGTGGGGCACGGGCCGCAGCGGGCCCTGGCCGAAGGCCCTGAACAGCCGGCGGTCGTGGCCGTCGAGCCGACGCAGCGCGGGCGACAGGGCCCGGATCTCGGGCACTGGGGAATGGTCCATGATGGGGAATGCCTTTCTGGTGTCACAACGTGAAACAACCCGAAACGCACCGGCGGGAAGGGCTTTCCTCCGCCGTAGATCACACAGATCCACCCAGCCCCATGGGTAACCTCATGGCTCGCTCTGAACGGTCTCAGACTTTCGTCAAAATTGGAACTACGCCGTTCCCGGGCCCCAACTTCCCCTAGTGCGCCGCCAGTTCGGCCTGGGGTGGGCCGCCGGTCGTCGGCAGGTCCCGGCCCCGGCGCATGACGCCCCAGCCGAGCAGCAGGCAGGCCGCCCAGACCGCGCCCACATAGAGCGAGATCCTGGCGTCCTCGTCGACGCCCATCAGCACGCCCACCAGCAGCAGCGCCAGCAGCGCGACCACGCTCGCCACCGCGCCGCCCGGGGCCGGGAACGACGAGGCGGGCAGCCGGCCGGCGAGCACGCCGTGCCGGTAGCGCAGGTGGCTGACGAGGATCATCGACCAGGTCCACAGGCCGCAGGCGGTGGCCACCGAGGTGACATAGCCGAAGGCCTTCTCCGGCACCAGGTAGTTGAGCACCACGCCGATGCCCATCAGCGCGACCGAGACGGTGATCCCGAACGCGGGGGACTGGCGACCGTTGAGCCGGCCGAACCGGGCCGGCGCCTCGCCGTTGGCGGACAGGTCGCGCAGCATCCGGCCGGTCGAGTACATGCCGGAGTTGCAGGAGGAGAGGGCCGCGGTGAGGACCACGAAGTTGACCACGGCGGCGCCGAACGGCAGCCCGATCGCGGCGAACGCGGCGACGAACGGACTGACCCCGGCGTCGAACTCGGTCCACCGCACCACGGCCAGGATGACGGTGAGCGAGCCCACGTAGAACAGCGCGATCCGCCAGGGCAGCGTGTTGATCGCGCGCGGCAGCGAGCGCTCCGGATCGGCGCTCTCACCCGCGGTGACCCCCACCAGCTCGATGGCGATGTAGGCGAACATCACGCCCTGCAACGTCAGCAGGCTGGAGCCGACGCCATTGGGGAAGAAGCCGTCGTGCGACCAGAGGTTGGAGACCGTGGCGGTCTCCCCGGCCTGCGAGAAGCCGAAGGTGAGCACCCCGAGGCCGATGACGATCATGCCGATGATCGCGGTGACCTTCACCATCGAGAACCAGAACTCGATCTCGCCGAAGAGCCGCACCGAGAGCAGGTTGGCCCCGAAGAGCAGCACCAGGAAGACCAGGGCGCTCACCCACTGCGGGATCTCGGGGAACCAGTAGTGGACGTAGATGGCCGCGGCCGTCAGCTCGGCCATGCCGGTGACCACCCACAGCAGCCAGTACGTCCAGCCGGTGGCGTAGCCGAAGAACGGGCCGAGGAACTCCCTGGCGTACTCGGCGAAGCTGCCGGAGACCGGCCGGTACAGCAGCAGCTCGCCCAGCGCCCGCATGATCACGAAGACGACGCAGCCGGCCAGCGCGTACATCAGGACGAGGCTCGGCCCCGCCTTGGCGATGTTGGCCCCGGCCCCCATGAAGAGACCGACACCGATGGCACCGCCGATGGCGATCATCTGCACCTGACGGCTCCCGAGGCCGCGGTGGTAGCCCTCGTCGGTGCCCGGTGGATCCTCGTGTGTCGTCATTGGCCGCATCACTCCCGGTCTCGCCTCTGCGCCGCGTGTGTCGAGGCGACGGAACGGCGCGCGCTATGCCGGAAAGGATACTGTTTGGCCGCTTTCGCCCGTGCGGTGATCGGCCGCCCCGCCGGCATGGGTCGGCCCGCGCCCCGGGCGGGGCGCGGGCCGACCGTCCGCGCTCTCCCGGTCTCAGCGGGACGCCTCCGCGTGGTGTGCCAGCTGGGCGTGCGGGTCGGGGGTCCCCGCTGCCGGCGCCGGATCGGCGTGGACCAGGGCGGCGGTGAGCTTGGGGACGGCGTGGAGCAGGGCGTGCTCGGCCTCGACGGTGACGTCGTGCGCCTCGCGGACGCTGAGCCGGCCGTCGACCACGACGGCCACCTCGGCGCGGAGCTTGTGGCCGATCCAGCGCATCCGGAGTTCGCCGACCTCGACGACGCCGGGCACCTCGGTGAGCGCGGTCTCGGCGCCGTCGACGAGTTCCGGGTCGACGGCGTCCATGATGCGGCGGAACACCTCGCGGGCGGCGTCGCGCAGCACCATCAGGATGGCCACGGTGATCAGCAGGCCGACGATCGGGTCGGCGAGCTGCCAGCCGACCGCGGCGCCGCCGGCGCTGAGCAGCACGGCGAGCGAGGTGAAGCCGTCGGTGCGGGCGTGCAGCCCGTCGGCGACCAGCGCCGCCGAGCCGATCTCCCGGCCGATCCGGATGCGGTAGCGGGCCACCCACTCGTTGCCGATGAAGCCGACCACGGCGGCCGCGGCGACGGCGGGGATGTGAGTCATGTCCTGGGGGTTGACGAGCCGGTCGATCGCCGTCCAGGCGGCGAGCGCGGCGGAGGCGGTGATCGTCAGCACGATGACGATGCCGGCCAGGTCCTCGGCGCGGCCGTAGCCGTAGGTGAAGCGGCGGGTGACGGCGCGGCGGCCCAGAAGGAAGGCGATGCCCAGCGGCACGGCCGTCAGCGCGTCGGCGAAGTTGTGGATGGTGTCGCCGAGCAGCGCGACCGAGCCGGAGATGACGACGATGACGACCTGGAAGATCGCGGTGACGCCGAGCACGACCAGTGAGATCCACAGCGCGCGCATGCCGCGGGCCGAGGACTCCAGGGCGTTGTCGATCTTGTCGGACGACTCGTGGGAGTGCGGCTTAACCAGGTGGGTCAGCTCGTGCCGCAGCCTGGCCAGCCGCCCACCGCCGTGGTCGTGGTCGTGCGCGTGGCCCTCGTGCCCGTGGTCGTGGCCGTCGTGCGCATGTCCGTGGTCGTGGTGGTCGTGCGCGGGTGTGGCGTGCTCTGGTCCGTGGTCATGGGTGTGCGATGCGCTCACAACGAGCCCTTTCGACGCGCCGCCGTGCTCGGCGGAGTGGGCACGGGGCGTGCCCCCACCCCATTATGTGCATATGAACGCACGCATGCATCTATTAACTGCGCACCGTTCGCAGTCGCGAAAGCCTCGCCGCGCTACTCGCCCTCCTCGCGTGGCTCCTCGCCGAGCTCCGCGATGACGTGGACGGCCGCCTCCTCCGCCGAGGCGGCGCCGCCGTCGATGCCCATGTCCTGGGCCGAGGGGCCGTCGCCGCCGCGCAGCGGGTACCGCTCGTCCACCTTGACGAGACGTCCCGCCCGCGCGTCGCCGACCTCGTCGTCCACCGGCTCGCCCGCCATCCCCGGCTGGTCGCCGATGCCGTCGCCCTCGGGCTCGGCGACCTCGGGCATCTCCTCGTCCAGGCGTTGGTCGAGGGACTCCCGGTCGTGTTGCTCCCTGGCCGTCGTCCCGTGGCGGCTCACCGCGAACGGTCGTTCCGGTGGCGAGTAGCCCTGGTCCAGCGTCTCGTCCTGCCGCGGCTCGTCGAGCGCGTTGTCCAGGTCGACGTCCACGGGGTTGTCGTCCTGGTCGTCGTCGGCTCGTGGCGGCTGGTAGACCTCGTCGCCCATTTCCTCCTCCGGCGTGGTCGACATTTCGCCTCCTCCCGGGGCGGGTCAGCCGTGCAGGCCCGGTTTCAGCAGGACCTTCGTCCAGCCGTCCACCCGCTTGTCGAACCGGTCGTACGCCAGCGGCGCCTGATCGAGCGGCAGTCGGTGGGAGACCACGAAGCTCGGGGTCGCCCGGCCGGCGGTGATCAGGTCCCGCAGCTGCCGGTTGTACGCCTTGACGTTCGCCTGCCCGGAGCCCATCCGCAGCCCCTTCTCGAAGAAGCGGCCCATCGCGAACGGCAGTTCGCCGTGCTTGGCGCTCTCGCTCGGGCCGCCCGGGTCGGACGGCACGTAGAGCCCGACCACGCCCAGCATCCCGGTCGGCCTGACGGCCTCGACCAGGGTGTTGAGCACCATCGCCGGCTGCTCCTCGCCCTCTCGCACCGTGGCCTGGTAGCCCACCGCGTCGATGCCCTTGTCGGTGCCCTGGCCGTCGGTGTGCTCCCTGATCTGCTCCGCCGCGTCGCCGCGCGTGTAGTCGATCGGGGTGGCGCCGATCTGCTCGGCGAGTCGCAGCCGGTCCCGCTGCCGGTCCACGACGAACACCCGGGAGGCGCCGCGCAGCAGCGCCGAGTACGCCGCCATCAGGCCGACGGGCCCGGCGCCGAAGACGCAGACCGAGTCGCCGGGGCTGACCTCGGCCAACTCGGTGGCGTGGTAGCCGGTGGGGAAGATGTCCGCGAGCAGCGCGAAGTCGTCCTCGTGCTCGTTGCCCCTGGGCAGCTGGAGGCAGTTGAAGTCCGCGAACGGCACCCGCAGGTACTCGGCCTGGCCGCCCCGGTAGGGCCCCATCGAGACATAGCCGTAGGCGCCGCCGGCGAAGCCCTGGTTGACGGTCAGGCAGAAGCCGGTCCGCCCGGCCAGGCAGTTCCTGCAGAACCCGCACGCCACGTTGAACGGCAGGACCACGCGGTCGCCCTTCCGCACCGTGGCCACGCCCGAGCCGACCTCCTCGACGACCCCCATGTTCTCGTGGCCGAAGACGATGCCGGACTCCGCGCCCGTTCTGCCCTCGTACATGTGCAGGTCGGAGCCGCAGATCGCACTGGTGGTGATGCGGATGACGACATCGGTCGGCGCCTCGATCCGCGCGTCCGCCACCTCGTCGACCGACACGGCGTAGGGCTCGTGGTAAACGACCGCCTTCATCAGCTACCTCCCCGGGCGTGGGGTTCGATATAAGCGCTTTGTTCTATTTTATGCGTCCGAGGGCGGCCCGGCGACCTCGCCGCCGGCCGTACCACCGTCCAGGACGGCCCGCACCCCGGCCGCCTGCTCGGCCAGTCCTGACCTGGCCGCCAGCCGCGCACGCTGCGGCAGCACCGTGTACCTGGGGTCACGGGCCGAGGCCAGGCCCGCGTGGAAGATCCCGAACCTGGTGCACGCCGAGGACGCGAGCAGCGCCGCCCCCGACACCGCCGCCACGGCCCTGCTCCGCCCGCCGAACAGCCAGCCGGCCGCCGCGCCCGCCACGCCCAACCGCCGCGCGGCGGCGAGCAGCCGCCCGGCCGTGCCGCCCTCGTAGGTCTCCGCCACCACGCCGGCGCGCCGCCGGGCGCCCCGCAGCGCCGCCAGCTCGGCCACCGTGCCGAGCACCGCGGCCCGCCTGGCGGGCCGGTTCTCGGCGCGCGACCCGGCGAGCAGCGCCATCCCGGCCGCGGCCGCCGCCGCCGAGCCCACGAACACGTACGGCAGCTCACGGTGGGCCGTGTGCCAGGCAGGCACCGCGGTGTCCGCGATCAACACGCCGGTGTAGGCCGCCACCGCCGGGCCCAGGCAGGCGGCGCCCGCGGTCGCCGCCCGGCCGGCGCGCGGCGCCCGGCCGGTCAGCTCGCTCACGGCGGCCGCGCCGGCCAGCGGCCCGTAGCCGGCCAGCAGCCAGGAACCGACGCTCATCGGCGAGGTCGGCTTCACCACCCGCAGCATGTTGCCGAACCGTTCGGGACGGCCCAGGTCGTTGACCAGCGCCGCCACCGAGAGGGAGATGGCGCCGAGCGAGCTCAGCTTCATCGCCCGCGCGGTGGCCGCCCTGCCGGTCAGCTGCGCCCCGGCCGCCAGCACCGAGCCCGCGCCGGCGAGCCCGCCGAGGAACAGGTAGCCGGCGATGTCCCGGGGCTCCCACGCGGGGGCCTTGATCACCGGACGACCGTAGTAGGACTCCGCGGGCACCGGCCGGTCCCCACGTCCGCGCTGCGCGGCCCGACCGTCGAGCCCGCCCCCGAACAGCGCTTCCCGGCCCGGCCGTACCCCCGCAAGGCCCTCGCGCCTGACTTCCGCCTCGCTCATCGACCGCTCCTTCCCGACGTCCTGCTCCTCCGGCCAGCGAAGACGGCCGCCAGGCCGCCGAGCAGGGCCAGCGCCGCCGTCCCCGCGTGGCGCCACATCACCGGCAGGTCCCTGGTGGTCACCACCGGGTCCGGCGGCAGCCCGTACACCTCGGGCTCGTCAAGCAGCAGGAAGAAGGCGCCGTCGCCGCCCACCCCGTCCGCCGGGTCGGCTCCGTAGAGCCTGGCGTCCGGCACGCCGGTCTCCCGCAGCCGCGTCACCCTGGCCGCCGCCCGCTCCCGCAGTTCGTCGAGGGGGCCGAACTGGATGGAGTCGGTGGGGCAGGCCTTGGCGCAGGCCGGTTCCTGCCCCGCGCCGAGCCGGTCGTAGCAGAGCGTGCACTTCCAGGCCCGGCCGTCGCCCTCCCGCTGCTCGATCACCCCGTACGGGCAGGCCGGCACGCAGTAGCCGCAGCCGTTGCAGATGTCCTCCTGCACCACCACCGTGCCGAACTCGGTGCGGAACAGCGAGCCGGTGGGGCACACGTCGAGGCAGGCGGCGTGCGTGCAGTGCTTGCACACGTCCGAGGCCATCAGCCAGCGAAGGCCGCCGTCCCCGTCCCCCGCGGAGCCCTCGGCGGCCAGCGCCAGCACGTCGAGATCCGGGTGCTCGACCGCGGACCGCTGGCCGCCGAGCGGCCTGGTCTGCTCGACGAACGCCACGTGCCGCCAGGTCGAGGCGCCGAGCCCGCCGGTGTTGTCGTAGCTCATCCCGGTCAGCGGCCCGCCGTCCGCCGGGACGGCGTTCCACTCCTTGCAGGCCACCTCGCACGCCTTGCAGCCGATGCACACCGACGTGTCGGTGAAGAACCCGACGCGCGGCGGCGCGTCGGCGTGCCCGGCGTCGGCCGCCACCTCGGGCTCGGGCCCGGACAGCAACCGTCGCCACCGACCCTCGCGTTCGGCCGTCGTCATGGGTCAGACCTCCAGTCCGGTTCGCGGGGAGAGGCGGGCGCGCCGCCGGTAGTCGTCGAGCAGGGCGCGGAGCTCCGGGCCGCGCGGGCGCCGCCCGGGCCTGATGTCCGCGGTCAGCGCCTTCACCTCCTGGATGTGGACGTTGGGGTCGAGCACGATCGAGGTCAGCTCGTTGGCGGCGTCGCCGCGGCTGAGCCCGTTGGACCCCCAGTGGTAGGGCAGCCCGATCTGGTACACCGTCCTGCCGGCGGCGCGCAGCGGCCCCATCCGGGCCGTGACGTGCACCCGGGCCTCGATCGCGCCGCGCGCGGTGACCACGGTCGCCCAGCCGCCGTGCGCGAGCCCGCGCTCGGCCGCCAGCTCGGGGGAGACCTCGCAGAACATCTCCGGCTGCAGCTCCACCAGGTAGGGCGACCAGCGGGTCATCCCGCCGGCCGTGAAGTGCTCGGTGAGCCGGTAGGTGGTCACCACGTAGGGGAAGACCCCGGCGCCCGGCTCGTCGGGCGCCGGGTGGTACTCGTTGCCCTCGCGCGGGAACGTCATCCGCACCGGCGAGCGGTCGTGCTCGGGGTGCAGCGGGTTGCCGAACGGCGAGTCCTGCGGCTCGTAGTGCGTCGGCAGCGGCCCGTCCACGAGCCCGGCCGGCGCGAACAGCCAGCCCTTGCCGTCGCCCTGCATGATGAACGCGTCGTCGCCGCTCAGCGCCGCCACACCCGAAGCGTCCTCCGCCGGCACGTGGTCGGGGGCCAGGCCCTCGGGGAAGTCGGGCACGTCGTGCCCCGTCCACCGGCCGGCCGCCGGGTCCCACCACACATACGCCTTGCGCTCGCTCCACGGACGGCCGTCCGGCGCCGCCGAGGCGCGGTTGTACAGCACCCGGCGGTTGGCGGGCCAGGCCCACGCCCACTCGGCCGCCACCCAGTCCTGCTCGTCGCCGGGGCGGCGCCGCGCCGCCTGGTTGACGCCGTCCGCGTACACCCCGCAGTAGATCCAGCAGCCGCAGGAGGTCGAGCCGTCGTCGCGCAGCTCGGTGTACGAGGACAGCGGCGCGCCGTCGGGGCCGCGCCCGTTGATCTCGGCCAGCACCGCGTCGGCGATCGGCTCCGCGGTCGGCCCGTCGGTCGGGTAGTCCCAGGCCAGGTCGAGGAAGAGCCGGTCGGCCGGGTCGGTGGAGCCGGCCAGCTTCTCCCTGATCCGCCGGCCCAGGTGGTAGGCGAACCACAGGTCGCTGCGCGCGTCGCCGGCCGGCTCGACCGCCTTGTGGTGCCACTGCAGCCAGCGGTTGGTGTTGGTGAACGAGCCGGACTTCTCGGTGTGCGCGGCCGCCGGGAAGAAGAACACCTCGGTGGCGATGTCCTCGGTGCGCAGCTCGCCGTTCTCGATCTCGGGACCGTCCCGCCACCAGGTCGCCGACTCGATCAGCGAGAAGTCCCTGACCACCAGCCAGTCGAGGTTGGCCATGCCGAGCCGCTGCAGACGGGCGTTGGCCGAGCCGACCGCCGGGTTCTCGCCGAACAGGAAGTAGCCCTTGCAGTCGCCGTCCAGCTGCGCCATCACCGTGTCGTAGGTGCTGTGCGAGCCGGTGATCCGCGGCAGATGGTCGAAGCAGTAGTCGTTCTCGGCGGTGGCCGCCTCGCCGTAGTAGGACTTCAGCAGGCTCACCACGTACGACCGCGCCTCGGCCCAGAAGCCCTTGCGGGTGCGCACCGTGTCCACGAAGGAGTCCAGGTCCCGGTGGCGGTGCGCCTGCGGCATCGGGATGTAGCCGGGCAGCAGGTTGAACAGGGTCGGGATGTCGCTCGAGCCCTGGATACTGGCGTGGCCGCGCAGCGCCTGGATGCCGCCGCCGGGGCGCCCGATGTTGCCGAGCAGCAGCTGGAGCACGCAGGCGGCCCTGATGTACTGGGCGCCGACCGAGTGCTGGGTCCAGCCGACGGCGTAGGCGAAGGCGCTGGTGCGGTCGGGGCCCGAGTTGGTGGTGAGGGCGTCGCAGACCCGCGCGAAGGTGGCGGGGTCCACGCCGCAGACCCGCTCCACCATCTCCGGCGTGTAACGGGCGTAGTGGCGCCTGAGGATCTGGTAGACGCAGCGCGGGTCGGTCAGCGTCTCGTCCCGCTGGACGCGAGGCTGCACCCGGGCGCCGCCCGAGCCGTGCGACTCGGCGCCGCCGGCGTGTTGCTGAGCGGCCAGCTCCGAGGTGGTGCCCGGCTGGGCCTGTGGGCTGCCGGCCGGCGCCCGCACCGTGTCGCCCGCGTAGCGCCAGCTGGCGGGGTCGTAGTGCCGGCGCTCCTCGTCGAGCCCGGAGAAGACCCCGGCCAGGTCCTCGGTGTCCTGGAACTCCTCGGCGACGATCGTCGCGGCGTTGGTGTACGCGAGCACGTACTCGCGGAAGTCCCTGCCCTCGGTCAGCACGTGGTTGATCAGCCCGCCGAGGAAGGCGATGTCGCTGCCGGCCCTGATCGGCACGTGCAGGTCGGCCAGGGCGCTGGTCCTGGTGAACCTGGGGTCGACGTGGACGATGGTGGCGCCGCGCGCCTTGGCCTCCATCACCCACTGGAAGCCGACCGGATGGCACTCGGCGAAGTTGGAGCCCTGGATCACCACGCAGTCGGAGTTCTGCAGGTCCTGCATGAAGGTGGTGGCGCCGCCCCGGCCGAAGGAGGTGCCGAGGCCCGCGACGGTGGCGCTGTGGCAGACCCGGGCCTGGTTCTCGATCTGCACCACGCCGAGGCCGGTGAGGAGCTTCTTGATCAGGTAGTTCTCCTCGTTGTCCAGCACCGCGCCGCCCAGGCTGGCGATGCCGAGGGCGCGTGCCACCCGGTCGCCGTTCTCCTCCCACCGCCAGGTCTCGCGGCGGGTCCTGATCACCCGGTCGGCCACCATGTCCATGGCGGTGTCCAGGTCGAGCGGCTCCCAGTCGGTGGCGCCCGGGCGCCGGTGGAGCACCTGGTGGCGGCGGGCCTCGCCGGTGACGAGCTGGAGGGTGGCCGCGCCCTTGGGGCAGAGCCGGCCGCGGCTGACCGGGGAGTTCGGGTCGCCCTCGATCTGGGTGACCCGGCCGTCCTTGACGTAGACCTGCTGGCCGCAGCCCACCGCGCAGTAGGGGCAGACGGAGGACACCACCCGGTCGGCGGTCGCGGTCCGGGGTCGCAGCCGCTCGGTGGCCCGGGACTTCGCGGCGGCGCCGCGGCCGAGCGGGTCACCGCCCGTCAGTTGCCGGTACACCGGCCACTCCTGGATCCAGCGGCGCGTGCCCATCCCAGGTCCCTTCCCTTCGGGTGTCCCAGGGTCAGTTTCCCGTTCCGGGCATATTTACCGACTTGCGCCGGATATCCACCCGATTGCGTCATCGAGGCGGGGGTGTCGCGGGGGTGTCGCGGGAGTTCCGTAACCGGTTGTGTTGCTGACACGGCGTATGACAGGATGCCGCGATTCGATCGCCACTCGACCCTGGAGCTTCCGTGACCCACGTCGCCGCCGAGGCCCGCTACGAGGACATGCCCTACCGGCGGAGCGGCAGGTCGGGGCTGCGGCTGCCCGCCGTCTCCCTCGGTCTCTGGCACAACTTCGGGGACGGCAATCCACTGGAGACGCAACGCGCCATCCTGCGGCGGGCGTTCGACCTCGGGGTCACCCACTTCGACCTGGCCAACAACTACGGCCCGCCGCCCGGCGCCGCCGAGCGCAACTTCGGCCGGATATTCGCGGCCGACCTGCGGCGCTACCGCGACGAGATCATCGTCTCGAGCAAGGCCGGGTACCACATGTGGTCCGGGCCCTACGGCGAATGGGGCTCCCGCAAGAACCTGCTGGCCAGCCTCGACCAGAGCCTGGGGCGGCTCGGCCTGGAGTACGTGGACGTCTTCTACTCCCACCGACCCGACCCGGACACCCCGCTCGAGGAGACCATGGGCGCGCTAAACGCCGCGGTCCGGCAGGGCAAGGCGCTCTACGTCGGGATCTCCAACTACTCGGCGGCCCAGACCCGGGAGGCCGCCCGCATCCTGCGCGAGCTCGGCACCCCGCTGCTGATCCACCAGCCCTCCTACTCGATGCTCAACCGCTGGGTGGAGGAGGACGGCCTGCTGGACGCGCTTGACGAGGTCGGCGCCGGCTCCATCGTCTTCTCGCCGCTGGCCCAGGGCCTGCTGACCGACCGCTACCTGGGGGGTGTCCCCGAGGGCTCGCGCGCCGCGGGCGAGAGCCCCTTCCTCTCCCGCGCCGGCATCACCCCCGAGTACCTGGCCAAGGCCAAGAAGCTCGACGAGATCGCCGGCGCGCGCGGCCAGAGCCTGGCCCAGCTGGCCATCGCGTGGGTGCTGCGGGGCGGCCGGGTCACCTCGGCGCTGGTCGGGGCGAGCAGCGTGGCCCAACTGGAGGACAACGTGGCGGCGGTCCGGAACCTCGACTTCACCGAGGAGGAGCTGGCCGCGATCGAGGCGACGCTGGCGGAGTAGCAAGCCTGCCCCGCCGTGCGGCTGGTGCCAAGCGGGCAAACCGCCACCAGCTGCACGGTGGGGTCGGACGCTCCCTTTCAACGTTGCATATTTTCCCCGGGAGTTACTTCACTAAGCTATCGAAGTTGCCTAGAGTGGTGGGAGCCGTCCGCACCGTGAGCATCCGCGCACGGTCAGCTCGACCCGTTCGACCACACCGACCAGGGGGCGCACAGTGACGAGGAGGACCCGGTACGCGTTGATCGGCACCGGCGACCGGGCGCGTGCCTACGTACGCGCCCTGCTCCACGAGCACCGCGAGCCGGCCGAGCTGATCGCGCTGCTCGACGCCGTCCCCGTCCACCTGGACCGCTTCGAGGACTACATCCGTGGCCTCGCCGCGGACGGCAGATCACCGGTGCGCTACGGCGCCGGCGGCCTCGAGCGGATGATCGACGAGCAGAAGATCGACCGGGTCATCCTCACCACGCCCGACCCCACCCACGCCGACCTGACCTGCCGCTCCCTGCTCGCCGGCGCGGACGTGATCGTGGAACCCCCGCTGACCATGGACGACGCCGGCGCCCGGCGGATCGCCTCGGCCATCGAGGCCAGCGGCCGCGAGGTCGTGGTCGCCTTCAACCAGCGCCACGCCCCGGCCAACACCGCCCTGCGTGAGCTGCTTTCGGCGGGCGGGGTCGGCCGGATCACCGCCGTGCGGGCGGAGTGGCCATCGGGGCGTGACCCGCTGCTCGCCCAGGCGTCCCACCACTTCGACCTCGTCAACTGGTGGCTCGACGACGTCCCGGCGAGGGTCTCCGCCACCGCGGGCGACGACCTGCCGCTCGCCGTGACCGTCGCCTACCGGGGCGGCGCCACGCTGCACTACACCCGCCGTGCCGAGGACGAACCCCTGCGGCTGGTGGTCGACGGCACCGAGGGCACCGTAGAGCTGGCGCGCGAGGAGCGGCTGACCCTGCGCCGTCACGGCGTGGCGGAGGCTCAGGAGGTGCCGATCGCCGGGCCGGCGACCGACGCCGACGCTGACGCCGACACCCGGCTCTTCCACGCGCTGTTCCGCCCACGGGAGACCGAGCCGCCGGTGCCGCGCGTCCCCGACGTGACGGCCGGCCTCAACGCCGCGGCGATCGGCGCCGCCGCCGTCCGGTCCCTCGCGGCCGGCCTGCCCGTCGACATCGCGGAGCTCGACCCGGCCGTCCCCTGAGGTCGGGCCGGGGCCGCGTGCTCAGGCCACCGGCCAGATCTCCGGAGGAACGGCCGGGAACCCCGCCGCGAGGAACGCCTCGGCGGCCGGATCGTGCACGATCACGTCCGGCCAGAGGTCCAGCGCTTCCCCGAGACCCCGGTTGCCGAGCAGCAGGTGGAGCAGGGCCGCCGGCGGGACCGCGACGTGGGGCGTCGCGGCGTCCCGCCGCGGCTCGGCGCGCGCCGAGACCGGCGCGCCGTCGGCGAAGCGCAGCGTGATCCACTGGTGGTAGGTGTCGATCACCATGGTCTCGCCTGGCCAGCGCAGGTCCTGCTCCCGCCAGCGCCGGGCGACGACGGGCAGCCAGTGGTCGAGCAGGGCGGCCGGATCGCCGGTGCGCGCGTACCAGGCCCGTGGACGCCGGAAGACGCCGGGCGAGGCGGAGCGCGCCAGCGGGTGGGCGGCGGGCAGCAGCAGCCGCAGCGACGTGAAGGGACGCTGCGGGGTGGCCGCCGCGGCGCCCGCCTCGGCGAGCCGGCGCCGCATGCCGGGCACGGCCAGCGGCCACAGCCCCTGGTCGGCGCAGACGGCGGCCAACACGGGCAGGGAGCCGTCGGTGCCGAGGCGCAGGCCGTGGACCAGGTAGCCGGCCACCGCCCCGGCGGCGTCGAGCACCGCCATGACCCCGCGCCGGACCGTGGAGTCGGGCCGGTGCCCGGAGATCTCGTGGGCCCAGACGCGCTCGTCCCGGGGGCAGGCCAGGACGTCCCGACGCGCCACGGTCTCGTCGACACGGGCCAGGGCGGGGGCGTCCGCGGGCACGGCCGGGCGGATCAGGATTCCGGCGGCGTGCGACGCCGGTGGCTCGGCGAGCTCCGCGGCCGGGATGTCCCGGGCGTCCCCGGGGCGGAGCGCGTAGTCGTAGCCGAAGCGGCGGTAGAAGTAGGAGATCCCCTCGATCACCTGGAGCGCGGTCCCGTCGCGCGAGCACCGGGCGTGCAGTGCGTCGAGCAGGCGGCCGGCCAGCCGCTGTCCGCGGTGGCCGGGGTCGGTGCCGACGAGCTCGGGCTGTGTCACGGGCAGCCGGACGCCGCCGAAGGTCCACGTCTGCCGGATCCCGAGCAGGGCGGCGACGATCCCCGTCCCGTCGGCCCGTTCGGCGACCAGGAAGTCGTCGGGCCGCACGCGCGGATGGCCCTCGAAGAGGTCGCGGGTCCATGATCCGATGCCGGGATACGGGTGCACGGCCTCGTTGAGCTCCGCGCACCGGTCGATGTCGGCCGGACGCC
The DNA here is from genome assembly GCF_042722465.1 of Streptomyces sp. NPDC127098. NCBI lineage: Bacteria > Bacillati > Actinomycetota > Actinomycetes > Kitasatosporales > Streptomycetaceae > Streptomyces > Streptomyces sp. NPDC127098. The sequence continues at coordinate 49,179 of NZ_JBHXFJ010000042.1, read as the reverse complement.
CCGGGCGGATGATGTAAGGGTCACCTATGGATTGCACGGGCTACATCCTCGCCAGTGGGACCGCTTCCCACAAGGGGTGCCGTCACGGCGCGACCGGCACATAGCCCAGGTCGACGGGGGCGTGTGACGGGGCGTCGGCGAGGAGGTCGGGGAGCTGCGGGGGCCACACGGGCTCGGCCGTGGGGGCGGAGAGATCGGCCGGGGACCACCAGCGCCAGGCGAGAATGCCGTCGGCGGCGTGCGACGCGGTGAGGTCGCCGAGCGGGTCGCGGCGCGGGGCGTGGGTCAGGAAGATGACCTCGTGCTGGCGCACCGGGACCCCGGCCCGGGTGAAGTCGTGGATCCAGGTGCAGAGCACCCGGTCGGTATCGAGCGGGACGTCGGCCCAGCCGGTCTCCTCGCGCAGCTCGCGGACGGCCGCCCGGAGGTGTGACTCGCCGGGGTCGAGGCCGCCGCCCGGCAGCGCCCAGTGCACGCCGACCTCCTCGTTGTCGTAGCGGAGGAGGAACACCGCCCCGTCGGGGGCCACGACGGCGACCCTGGCCGCCTCTCTCGGGGTTCGCATGCGCCCATCCTCCCAACCGCCCGGCTCAGGCGAGGGACCGCCCGTGGGCCGCGAAGCCCGAGGTCTGCCACACCTCGCCGGCACGGGTGACGGCGATGGCCTCGTGGCCGTCGAGGCCCTCGATCCAGTCGCGGGCCTCGCGGCCCATCGCGAAGGCCGCGGTGGCGCAGGCGTCGGTCGGGGTGAGGCGGTCGCCGACCAGGGTGAGGGAGAGCAGTTCGGTGACCGGCGTGCCCCGGTGCGGGTCGACGATGTGGGCGCCACGCTCGGCCGTGCCCGAGGTGGCGACCGCGAAGTCGCGGCCCTCCAGCACCGCGAGCAGCTCGCCGGGGCGCGCCGGGTGCGCGACGCCGACCCGCCACGGCACCCCGGGCCCGGCCTCGCCAAGCAGCTGGAGGTCGCCACCGCCGTTGACGTAGACGTCGGCCGCGCCCGCCGCGCGCACCAGCGCCGCGGCCCGTTCCACGGCCCAGCCCTTGACCATCCCGGACGGGTCGAGGACGCCGCTCGCGGTGTCGCTGAACCAGCCGCCGCTGCGCCGCTCCACCTCCGCGCAGAGGCCGAGCACCTCGGCCACCTCGGGCGGGCAGTCGGCCAGGGTGGTCTCGCCCCTGGCCAGCCGGCTGACCGCGCTGTCCTCGCGGTAGGTGGAGAAGACGGCATCGACCCGGTGCAGCCAGGTCACGGCGTCGCGCAGCGCCCGGCGGACGGGCGGCGTGCCCGGCGAGCGCACGTCGAACGAGAAGACCGTGCCCATGACCCGCTCCACGTGGCGGGTCCCCGACTCAGCCACCGGCCTGGTCCAGGGCGCTCTGCAGGGACTCCACGTACCCGGCGCTGGTGTAGCTGGCACCGGAGACCGCGTCGATGTGGGCGCTCTGGGCACTGAGCGTCTCCTGGGTGAGCTTCGGCACCGCGTAGGCGCTGATCTCCTGGTCGCGACCGTTCTCCGACGGGGCCCGGAGCACCTCGACGTCGGTGATCCGCCCCTGGTCGAGGGTGACGGCGACCTGCACGGGCCCGTACTGGGTGGTCACGACGTCGCCGGTGAAGGTGCCGGTCGGCTCCGGCGCGGTGCCGGGCGAGGCGTCGGCCGACGGCGGGTCGCTCGGTGGCGGGGCGGTCGCGGCGGGCGGTGACTGGTGCGGCTTGAGGGACAGCAGCAGCACCACGCCCGCGACGGTCGTCACGGTGGCGGCGGCCATACGGCGCATGGCGGCGACTCCTCTCCTGGGCGTCGGTGGGTGGGTCAGAAGGCGAACGACTCGTGGTGGATGCGGCGCCTGGCCACGCCGGCCCCCCGCAGGGCGCGTACCGCGGCGTCCGTCATCCCCGGCGGACCGCACAGGAACACGTCGTGCTCGGCCAGATCGGGCACCAGCCGCGAGAGGCCCTCCGGGGTCAGCGGCACGGGATGGCCGTCCGGCCCGCCGACCGAGTAGTGCACGGCGGCCCCGCGCCGCGCCGCGACGGCGTCGAGTTCGGCGCGCAGCGCGAGGTCCTCGGGGCGACGCGCCCGGTACAGGAGCGTCACCTGCCCGGGCAGGGTCTCGAACAGGGTCCGCAGCGGCGTGATGCCGACTCCTCCGGCGAGCAGCAGCGACTTGCCGGTGGTGCGCCGGGCGGCGGTCAGCCCGCCGTAGGGGCCCTCGACCCAGACCCGGGTACCGGGCCTGAGACGGGCCAGCGCGGCGCTGTGTCGCCCGACCGCCTTCACGGTGATGCGGAGCTGGTCGCCTCTGGGGGGCGCGGAGAGCGAGTAGGGGCTGGCGGTCCACCACAGGCCGGGGGCCAGGAACCGCCAGCGGAGGAACTGGCCCGGTTCGGCGCGCAGTTCGGGCAGCCGGTGGCCGGTCAGGTAGACGGAGACCACGCCCGGACCCTCCCGCAGCACCCCGGCCACCCGCAGCCGGTGGCGCAGCGAGCGGCGCACCGGCAGCAGGAAGCGGTACCAGAGCAGCAGCCCTGCCACGCCGAGGTAGAGCGCGTACCAGGCGGCCCTGGCGGCCGGTGCGGCCACGAACTCGGCGCCGTTGGCCAGCTGGTGGCCGAAGGCCAGGAAGATCGCCAGATAGGTGAGGAAGTGCAGGTAGTGCCACGTCTCGTAGCGCATCCTGCGCCGTGCCGCCCGAACCGAGACGACGCCGGTGACCACCAGCAGCACGCAGCCGATCAGGCACTTCACCATGTCCGGGTAGTCGAGGACCAGGTCGGTCGTCTGGCTGACCACGTTCCGGTGGGTGGTGAGCGCGTAGCCGCAGACCGTCAGCGCCGCGTGCGCCACGACGAGCGAGACGGCGTACCTGCCGCCCATCGCGTGCCAGCGGGCCAGCCGGTCGGTGCCGACGTTCCGGTCGAGCAGCGGAACCCGGGCCATCAGCGCCAGCAGAACGGCGCAGGCGTAACCGGCCAGCAGCCCGGTGACCCGGCCGGCGTTCGTCAGCCACCCGGCGGGCCCGACGACGGCCTCGGTGTTCGCCCACCACAGGGCGACCACCGCCGCGGCGCCGCCCCAGGCCAGCAGCTGGGCCAGGAACGGCACGAGCCGGGTGGTGCCGGGCAGCCGGGGCGCTCGGTGGACGGCCGTTGCCATGTCGCTCCTCTCTTCGCCGGTTTCGCGCCAGGCTGCCAGCGCTCCCTCTGAGAACCCTCTGAGCCGGCGGGCCGCCCCCGGACTCAGAGGGAACCCAGAGCCGGCACGGCCGGCGCGCCGGCCGTCCGCGCGCGATGCTTGAGACACCATGCAGAACCACAGCACCGCCCTCCACCTGCGCAGACCCGACGGCGAACCGGTCCGCGTGCTGGTCGTCGACGACGAGCCCGACCTGGTCGAGGTGCTGACCGGGGCGTTCGGCTACGAGGGCTGGGAGGTGCGGTCCGCGCCGGACGGTGCCACCGCCCTGGCCCTGGCGCGCGCCTTCCGACCGGACGCCGTCGTCCTCGACTGGATGCTCCCGGACAGCGACGGACTCGCGGTGCTGCGCGCCCTGCGCGCCGACCTCGGTCACGTCTGCGTGCTCTTCCTGACCGCCAGGGACTCCGTCGAGGACCGGATCGCCGGCATCACCGCCGGGGGCGACGACTACGTGACCAAGCCCTTCAGCCTGGAGGAGGTGCTGGCCAGGCTGCGCGGACTGCTGCGCCGCGCCGGCATGGCCCGCGAGCCGGGCGGCGGCCGGCTCGCCGTCGGCGACCTGGTGCTCGACGAGGAGGCCAGGGAGGTGACCAGGGGCGGCCGGGCGGTGGAGCTCACCCGCACGGAGTTCGAACTGCTGCGGTACCTGATGCGCAACCCGCGCCGGGTGCTGTCCAAGGCACAGATCCTCGACCACGTCTGGTCCTACGACTTCGGCGGGCAGGCGCACGTCGTGGAGCTGTACATCAGCTACCTGCGCAGGAAGATCGACGCCGGCCGGTCGCCGCTGATCCACACCGTCCGGGGCGTCGGCTACGTCCTGCGGCCGGCCACGCCATGAGGACCCTGCGGGCCCGGCTCACCACCGGCCTGGTGCTGCTGGTCGGCGCCGTCTGCCTGGCGGTCGGCCTTACGACGGTGCCCGCGCTGCACGGCTACCTGTTCGACCGGCTCGACCAGCAGCTGGTCGCCACCCAGGGCCGGTTCGCCACCAGCCTGGAACAGCGCGAGAACCCGCCCGACCCGGACGACGCCGTCGACACCCGCGGCCAGGCCGAGCACACCCTGGGCGCCCGGCTCCAGGAGGGCAGCGCGCCGCGCGCCGCCGTGGTGCGCGACGACTCGGTGGCCGCCGTCACGCTCACCAGCGGCGACCGCGCCGCGCTCGCCGCGGTGCCGGTCGACGGGCAAGGACACAGCCTGACGCTGTCCGCCCTCGGCGACTACCGGGTGGTGGCCGTGGCGGGCGACGAGCGGGACGTGCTGATCACCGGCCTGCCGCTGCACGGCGTGCACGAGACCGTCGCGCACCTGAAGGTCGTCGAGGGCGTGGTCTTCGGCGTCGCCCTGCTGGTCGCCGGGGCGGCCGGCGCGTTCTGGGTGCGGCTCGCGCTGCGTCCGCTCGACCGGGTGGCGGCCACCGCGACCGAGGTCACCCGGCTGCCGCTGGCCAGCGGCGACGTGGCCATGCCGGCACCGGTGCCCGACCCCGATCCGCGCACCGAGGTGGGCCGGGTGGGTGTCGCCCTGAACCGGCTGCTGAGCCATGTGGGCCGGGCGCTGACCAGGCGGCAGGCCAGCGAGGAGCGGCTGCGCCGGTTCGCCGCCGACGCCAGCCACGAGCTGCGCACCCCGGTGGCGACGGTGCGCGGCCACGCCGAGCTCGCCCTGCGGCACCCGGAACCGCTCCCGGCCGAGGTCCGCAGGTCGCTGGAGCGGATCGCCGCCGAGGCCCGCCGCATGACGGGTCTCGTCGACGACCTGCTGCTCCTGGCCCGCCTCGACGCCGCCCAACCGCTGGCCAGGGAACCGGTCGACCTCAGCCGACTGGCCCTCGACGCCGTCGACGACGCCCGCGCCACGGGGCCCGACCACCGCTGGCTCCTCGACCTGCCGGAGCGCCCGGTCGTGGTCACCGGTGACCCGCACGGCCTGCAGCAGGTCGTCACCAACCTGCTGGCCAACGCCCGCGCCCACACCCCGCCCGGCACCGAGGTGGTGCTGCGGCTCGCCACCGGCCCCGAGGAAACCGAGCTGACCGTCACGGACAACGGCCCCGGCATCCCCGCCGAGTCGCGGTCCGAGGTCTTCCAACGCTTCGTGCGCGGCGCCCACACCAGAGCCGGCACGGGCGGCGGCTCTGGGCTCGGCCTCGCGATCGTCGCCGCCGTCGCCGCCGCCCACGGCGGCGCCGCGGAACTCACCAGCCGCCCGGGCCGGACGACCTTCCGCGTCCTCCTGCCCGCCGAGCCCCCGCCCCCTGCGGCGGAGGGCGGGGCGGTCACTCCGGCGTGAGGTCCTCCGGCGTGCCGCGGGCCAGGCCGGCCAACGTGTCGAGGGCCCGGGACAGCACGCCGGGCGCGGGCGACCCCAGGGCCAGCCGCACCGCGTTGGGGGCGTGGGCCGGGTCCACGGTGAAGGCCGCGCCGGGGGCCATGGCGATGCCGTGCCGGGCCGCGGCGGCGACGAAGGTCTCGGCGCGCCAGGGGGCGGGCAACTCCCACCAGCAGTGGTAGGCGCCGGGGTCGGCCGAGACGGCGAAGCCGGCGAGGCGGTCGGCGACGAGCCGTTGGCGCTCGGCCGCGTCGGCCCGCTTGGCGGCCTCCACGGCCGCCGCCGTGCCGTCCGTCAGCCACTGGGTGGCCGCCGCGAGCGCGAAGCCGGCCGCGGACCAGGCGCCGGAGCGCAGGGCGGCCGCGAAGCGCGGCGCGTCGCCCGGCGGGGCGACCAGGAAGCCCACGGTCAGGCCGGGGGCCAGCCGCTTGGAGAGGCTGTCGACGACCACCACCCGCTCCGGCGCGAGGGCGGCCAGCGGGGGGAGATCGGCGCGCAGGAATCCGTAGACGCTGTCCTCGACTGCGGTCAGGCCGGAGTGCCGTAGGACGGCGGCCAGTTCGGACCTGCGCTCGGGCGGCATGGTGGTGCCGAGCGGGTTGTGCACGGTCGGCTGGAGGTAGACGGCGCGCAGCGGGGGAGCGGTGGCCAGCGCGTCGGGCCGCAGCCCGTGCTCGTCCATGGCGAGTGGCACCAGGGCGATGCCGAGTCGCGCCGCGATCCCCTTGACCAGCGGGTAGGTGAACCGCTCGACCCCGAGCCGTTCGCCGGTGGGAACGAGCGCGGCGAGTGCGGCGGCCAGGGCGGCGCGGCCGCTGCCGGCGAACAGCAGGCGGTCGGGCTCCGGCGCCCAGCCGGCGCGGGACAGGTGTGCGGCGGCCGCCTCCCGGGCCGGGGTGGTGCCGGCCGCGGTGGTGGGCCGCAGCCCGGCGTCCAGCACGTCGGGCCGCGTCATCCTTGTCATGCCGGTGGCCAGCCGCTCCGACTGTCCAGGCAACACGGGGAAGTTGACCTCCAGGTCGACGCGGGCCGCGCCCGGCTCGGCCAGCGCGGGCTCGGCCGCCGGCGCGCCGGCCCTGACGAAGGTGCCCCGGCCGACCTCGCCCACGGCCAGGCCGCGCCGCACCAGCTCGCCGTAGACCCGGGCCGCGGTCGAGCCGGCGATGCCGTGCTGCCGCGCGAACCGCCGCTGCGGCGGCAGCCGTTCGCCCGGGCGAAGCCGGCCGGCGGCGATGTCGGCGGCGATCCGGTCGGCGATGCGCCGGTAGTCCTCCATCGGGGGCGGCCCTCTCCTGGTCGGAAAACGAACGAGATTGCTCCGAGAGCATTCTGAAGTATTGCACCGAGATAATGCGGTGCATAGCATCGAGATGTCAAGGCGCACGGCACGAAAGGACGCCGCGATGAGCACTGTCAACGTCAATGGCATCACCGTCGGTTACGAGGACGCCGGCGGGGACCGCCCGGACCTCACCCCGCTCCTGCTGGTGCACGGCCATCCCTTCGACCGCTCGATGTGGGCGCCCCAGCTCGCCACGTTCGCCGCCACCGGCCGCCGGGTGATCGCCCCCGACCTGCGCGGCTACGGCGAGAGCACCGTGGTGCCCGGCGTGGTCACCCTCACCGACCACGCGCGGGACCTCGCCGCGCTGCTCGACGCCCTCGACGTCCCGCGCTGCGTGCTCGGCGGCCTCTCCATGGGCGGGCAGATCGTCATGGAGTTCCAGCGGCTGTACCCCGGGCGCCCCGCCGCGCTGCTGCTCGCCGACACCTCGGCCGCCGCCGACACCGAGGACGGCCGGGCCTGGCGGCGCGCCACGGCGGACCGACTGCTCGCCGAGGGCATGGACGGCTACGCCCACGAGGTGCTGCCCCGGATGATGGCGCCGTACAACATCCAGGCGTTGCCCTCCGTCGCCGCCCACGTGCTGCGGATGATGCGTGGCGCCCACCCCGAGGGTGCGGCGGCCGCGCTGCGTGGCCGGGCGCTGCGCCCCGACTACCGGGCCACCCTGGCCGGGGTGACGGTGCCGACGCTGGTCCTGGTGGGCGCCGACGACGAGTTCACGCCGGTCATCGACGCGCAGGACATCCAGGGGCGGGTGGCCGGGGCGCGGCTCGTCGTCGTCCCGGGCGCCGGGCACCTGCCCAACCTGGAGCGCCCGGACGACGTCGACGCGGCCCTCGCCGACCTCCTCGCCGGCCTTCCGGCCCCGGCGGTCGCCGCTCAGCCGCCCACCGGGAACTCGTAGACGAGGCGGAAGCGGCTCGCCGGCACCACCAGGTCCGCCGTCTCCACGGCCCGGTCGCCGGCGTAGTAGGTGCGCTGCAGGGCCTGGACGTGCGCGCCGGCCGCGAGGCCGAGCCGCTCGGCCTCCTCCGGGGTGGCGGCCCGGCCCGTCACCGACTCGGTGGCCCGGTCCACCGTCACCCCGATGTGCGCCATCCGCGCCACCACCCCGTGGCCGGCCAGCGGCCCGGCGTCCGGCAGCGCCACCGGCGTGCCCTCGGTCAACGCCAGCGGCTCCCAGCTGCTGGAGAGCATGCCGGCCTCGCCGTCGGCCAGGAACGTGTACTCGCTGTGCACCACCGGCGCCTCCGGGTCGACGCCGAGCCGCTCGGCGATCTCGACGGGCGCCGGCAGCACGGCGGTGGCGACGCGCTCGCGGCTGCCGTCCGCCGCCCGCCCCGTGCCGTCGTCCGGCACGTAGAGGGTGCCGCCGAGCCGCTCGTCGTGCCAGGACCGCACGACGGCCCGCAGCGCGGTCGGCTCCCGGACGAAGACCCCGCTGCCGGCCCGCCCGTGTACCAGGCCCTCGGCCATGAGCAGCCGCACCGCCGAGATCGCCACGTTGGGGCCCACGCCGTGCGCCTCGGCCAGGGCCGCCCTGGACGGCAGGCGGGCGCCGGGCGGCAGCTCGCCCTCGACGATCCGGCGCCGCAGCTCGGCGGCCACCCGCAGATAGGCCGGGGTCTCAGACATGGTGCGGGGGCTCCCGTCGCGGTCGACCGATGTGACGAACGACACAGCCCGGGGGTTGATGCAACAGGCGCGCGCCGTCCGCACAGGGCCAACTCGCGGTCGGCGCGCGCTATTCCCGCGTCCCGACAAGCTGATGCAACAGGTTCCGGAAAAGGCGTGCGGTACGTTCGGAAGAAAGCGGCATCCCGTTTGTTCAGTGAATGGAACAGGCTTGACTGCGGACCGCGCGACGGGGCACATTTCCCGATCACCGAGACCCGGTCGGGCGGTCCGGCCTTTCCCCATTGACCGACCGCCCGACCGTCCCGCTTCACCACTCGCGCCGAATGTGAACCACCATGACCCATAACGCAGCTCCCCCGGACGACGAAGTCCATCTCGTCGTCGTCGGCGGCGGGCCGCGTGGGCTCTCCCTGCTGGAGCGCGTCGCGGCGCGCGTCCGCCTGGACGGCGGCCCCGACCTGCGGATCGTGCTGGTCGAGCCGTATCCGCCGGGCGCCGGCAAGGTGTGGCGGCAGGGGCAGCCGGCCGAGCTGCTGATGAACACCACCACCGGCGACAACACCGTCTTCCCCGATGCCTCGGTACGGCTCGACTCGCCCGTGGAAACCGGCCCCACATTTCTCGAATGGCTGCGCCGGATAGCCGCCGAGGGACATCCGGATCCCGGTTCCCTGGCGTTCGCGCGGAGTTCCGGTGAACGCGACTACGCGCCGCGCCGCGTCTACGGCGCATATCTCGCGGAGGCCCTGGAAGCCGTGCGGGCGCGGCTTCCGTTCCGGGTGCTCACCGATTCCGCCACCGGCATAGCCGGCACGGCCGACGGCCGTTACCTCGTGCGCCTGGCCTCCGGCGGCCGGCTCACCGCCGCCGCCGTGGTCCTCGCCACCGGCCACCTCGACGGACCGCCCGCGCCGCCCGCCGCCGAAGGACCCACCCTGCTGCCCGGCGGACACCCCACCGACTACGACCTGGCGGCGACGGCCCCCGGCGCCGAGGTGCTGCTGCGCGGTGGCGGGCTCAACGCCTACGACGTTCTCGCCCTCCTGACCGAGGGACGCGGCGGCCGGCACACCGCCGCCGGGTACCGGCCCAGCGGCCGGGAACCCAGGATCTGGATCACCAGCCGGCGCGGCGTCCCGTTCCACGCCCGTGTCGACACCCCGGGGGTGCGCGCCCCGGTCGCCCATCTGACGCCGGAGACCGTCGACGAGCTGACCGCACGCCCCCGGCTCGACTTCCGCGCCGACGTCCTCCCACTGCTCCACGCCGACCTCGAACTCGCCTGGTACCGGCGGGTGTTCGCGGAACACCCCGAACTCGCGACGGCCGACCTGCCCGCCCTGCGCGCCGCCGCGCCCGCCCCCCACCGGCTCTTCCTCGACCGGCTCGCCGCCCCGCTCGAAGGGCGCCGGTTCGCCCACCCCGACCAGCTGCAACGCTGGTTCGCCGCCCACCTCGACGCCGACCTGGCGGCCGCCACCGACCCCGCGCTGCCCCCGGCCGCCGCGCTCGCCGTCGCCATGCGGCAGGCCCGGCCGGCCCTCACCCGGCTGATCACCGCCGGCAACCTCACCGGCGAGTCCTACCGCCGCGACGTACTCGGACACCTCAACGGCCTGCTGAACTTCTTCTCCGCCGGGCCGCCGGCCCGCCGGGTGCGCGAACTGCGCGCCCTGCACGCCGCCGGCGTCGTCCGCCTCCTCGGCCCGGCCAGCCGCACCCCCGACGGGGCCTGGGCGTCCACCGTGGCCCCCGGACTCGCGGTGCGCCCCGAGGTCGTCATCGACGCCTGGATCCCCCCGGTCGACGTCACCACCGAGGGGACCGGCATCGTCCGCGCCCTGATCGCGGACGGCGTCGGCCGGCCGCACACCCTGCCGTCCGCCACCCCGGGCGGCGCGCCACTGGCCACCGGCGCCCTGGACGCGCGGGCGCGCGACGGGCGGCTGCGATGTCCCGGCGGCGGTGTCCACCACGGCCTGTTCGCCGTCGGAGTGCCCCTCGAAGGGGTGCGCTGGACCACCGCCATCGGCGCCCGACCGGGCACCGACGCCGCCTTCTTCCACGAGACCGACCAGGTCGCCGCCGAGGTACTGGCCACGCTGAGTCAGCGGGGCCACCTCGCCCGCGCCACCCAGGAGATCCCGCAGTGACCGCTGTGACCCCGCCCGCCGCACCGCCCGCCGCGCACCCAGGACGCTGGCTGGAGTTCGGCCTCGCCGACCACTCCACGCCTCCGAGGGCCGAGCCCGCCGCCGGCTACCTCGACCTGTCCGGCACCCCGGCCGAACAGGGCCGGCAGCACGGCGCCGCCGCCCGCGCCGCCATCGCCGCCAACATCGCCGCCGTCCGCCGCGACATCGCAGAGCTCTGCGCCGACGAGGAGTCCCGCGCCCGCTACGAGCGCTGCCTCGACGCCAACGCCGACTTCGTGCGCGCCACGGACCCCGAGCAGTACGCCGAGCTCGCCGGCATCGCCGAGGGCGCCGACGCGTCGCCGCGCGACGTCCTCGCCCTCAACCTCCCCGCCCACATGGTGCTGCGCTGGCTACCGCAGGAGTGCAGCCAGCTGATCGTCGCCGGCGAGCACGCCGCCCCCGGCACCTCGCTGCTCGCCAAGACCCGCGACATGGCCGGCAACTTCGTCGAGCACGTCGTGCTCCGCCGCCGCTACCCCGACGGGCGGCGGCTCGTCGAGGTCACCGTCGCCGGCAGCGTGCTGTGGCCCGGCAGCGGCGTCAACGACGCCGGCGTCGCCATGTCCACCTCCGGCGTGTGGAGCCACCGCACCGAGGTCGACTGGCGTGCCTCGGGCGCCGGCTGGATCCTCATCAACTCCCACGACCTGCTGCGCCGCGCCACCAGCGCCGCCGAGTTCGCCGAACTGCTGCGCGCCCAGCCCAGGATCAGCGGCCTCAACCTCGCCGTGGCCGACGCCGCCGGCGGCCGCCTGGCACTGGAGGCCACCGCCGACGACGTGCTCGTCCGGGACGAGGCCGACCGGCACGTGCTCACCAACCACTACGTCTGCCCGGCCACCGCGCCACTCGCGCCCACCCCGGGGGAGAACGCCTCCACCTACCACCGCGACCAGGTGGCCGGGCGGGCCCTGAACGCGGCCCGGGACATGACCCCCGGGCAGCTCGCCGCGCTCCTCGCCGACCACGACGGCTACCCGCAGAACTCCCTCTGCCGCCACCAGGTCGAGGGCGCGGGATCCGAGACCACCTACGCCTCCATCGCCGTCCTGCCCGACGGCGCCTTCTACGTCACCCTCGGCAACCCCTGCGCCTCCGACCGCGCCGTCTTCGGGGAGGCCGCCCGATGAGTCCACTGAACCGTCGAGCCCCCTCCCGCCGTGGCTTCCTCGGCCTCGGCGGCGGCGCGCTGCTGGCCGGCGCGCTCGCCGGCTGCGGCCTCGGCACCACCACCGCGAGCTCCCGGGCCCGCGACTCCCGGGTGGTCGTCGGCCTCTCCGCCGCCGTCACCACCCTCGACCCGATGAACACCACCTCGGTCGGCACCGACCTCTCCGTGCTGTCCTCGGTGTACTCCTCGCTGGTCACCCGCCGCCCCGACCTGTCCATCGGACCCGACGCCGCCAGCTCCTGGGAGCGCGTCGAGCCCACCCGCTGGCGCTTCCGCCTCGACGAGCGCGCCACCTTCGCCGACGGCACCCCGCTCGACGCCGACGTCGTCGTCTGGAACGTCGAACGGCTGCTGAACGCCGACAACGCGCTGCGCATGACCTCCAACTTCCCGCTGCTGAGCGGCGCCGAGAAGGTGGACGCGACCACCGTCGACCTGGTGACCAGCGCGCCCGACGCCGACCTGCTCGGCGCGCTGTCCTTCCTCTACCTGCTCAGCCCCGCCTGGGCGGAGGCCAACAACCCGGCCACCGCCACCATGGGCTCAGGACCCTACGAGATCACCCGCTACAGCCCCGGCGGCATCGTCGAACTGCGCGCCCGCGCCGACCACTGGCGCGGCGCCCCCGCCATCCGCCAGGTCACCTACCGCATCACCCCGTCGGCCGCCGCCCGGGTCTCCGGACTGCTCTCCGGCGAACTCGACGTCGTCGCGGGGCTCGACCCCCAGGACCTCGACCGGTTGCGCACCGCCCGTGACCTGACCGTCCACCAACTCGACACCACCCGCATGGCGTTCATCAAGCTGAACACCCTCACCGGCCCGATGCGGGACCTGCGGGTGCGGCAGGCCGTCAACTACGCCGTCGACAAGCGGTCCATCAGCGAGAGCCTGCTCAAGGGCACCGTGGAGCCCAGCCCAGGACAGCTGCTCACCTCCGACTACGCCGGCTACCCCGAGGGACTCACCGGCTATCCCCACGACCCGGACCGGGCAAGGGAGCTGCTGCGCGAGGCCGGATACGGCGACGGCGAGCGGCTGCACGTCGAACTCACCGTGCCCACCGGCCAGTACGTCGCCGGCGACCTCATCGTGCAGGCCGTGGCCCAGCAGTTGAGCGAGGTCGGGATCCGCGCCGACATCAACAGCATCCCGTTCACCGTCTACATGCAGAAGTACCTGGTGGATCAGGACATGTCGGACATGCAGTACATCACGCAGGCGTGGCCGACGCTGGCCGCCGGCGGCCTCTACGGGCTCTTCGTCTCCGACAGCCCCTACGCCTACTGGGACGACGCCGAGTTCACCGCCGCCGTCACCGAGGCCCGCACCACCGAGGACACCGCGCGCCGCGACGAGCTCTACGCCACCGCCGCCCGCCGCGCCCGCGAACAGGCCCCCGTGCTCTTCCTCTTCCCCCAGCCCGGCATCCACGCCGCCGCCAGGAACCTGAACTGGCGGGCCCGCCCCGACGACTGGGTGCGCCCGGCCGAGATGTCCTGGAAGGAGGACGCCTGATGCTCCGCTTCGTCCTGCGCCACCTCGGCCTCACCCTGGTCGCCGTCTGGGGCGCCCTCTCCGCCGTCTTCCTGGTCCTGCACTCCTCCGGCGACCCCGCCGTGATGATGGCCCCGGTCGGCGCCGACGAGGACCAGATCGCCCGGCTCAGCCACGCCCTCGGCTACGACCGACCGCTGGCCGAGCAGTACGTCACCTTCTTCGGCGACGTGCTCCGCGGCGACTTCCCCGACTCGCTCACCTTCCAGCAGTCCGCGCTCCACGTCGTCCTCGAGCGGCTGCCCGCCACCGTCACCCTGGCCGTCACCGCGCTGCTGATCGCCTGCGTCGCCGCCGCGGCCGCCGGCCTGTGGTCGGGCTCCCGCGAGGGCGGCGGCGCCCGCCGCGAGTGGCCCATGTGGCTGGTCTTCCTCGCCCAGTCCGTGCCCGGCTTCTACATCGGCGTCCTGCTGGTGTGGATCTTCGGCGTCCAACTCCGCTGGCTGCCCACCTCGGGCTCCGAGGGCGCCGGCGCCCTGCTGCTGCCCGCGCTCACCCTGGCCTGCGGCGTCACCCCGCCGCTCGCCCGCGTCTTCCGCAACAGCCTGCGCGGCGAGCTGGCCCGCCCCTACACCCGCACCGGCATCGCGCTCGGCATGTCGCGCGCCCGGGTGCTGCGGCACGCCGCCCACGGCTCCATGCTCCCGACCATCACCATCCTCGGCCTGGAAGCCGGCGCCCTGCTCGGCGGCACCGTGATCGTCGAGAGCGTCTTCTCCTGGCCGGGCGTCGGCCAGCTGGTCATCACCGCCCTGCAGAACGAGGACTACCCGCTGGTGCTGGCCGACCTCACCTTCCTGATCACCGCGTTCGTGCTGGTCAACCTGATCGTCGACCTGCTGTACGGCCTGCTCGACCCGCGGGTGCGGCACACGAGTGCGAGGAGCTGACCGATGAAGAACCGACACCTCCTCGGCGGACGCGTCAACGGCGGCACCGTGGGCGCCGCCGTCCTCGCCCTGATCGTCGCCCTCACCCTGCTCGCCCCCCTCATCGCCCCACACGACCCGCTCGCCCAGGACCTGGCCCACACCAACGCGGCCCCCGGCGAGCACGGCTACCTCCTCGGCACCGACCAGCTCGGCCGCGACCTGCTCAGCCGGCTCCTGCACGGCGCCCGCACCCCGCTGCTGGTCGGCGCGCTCGCGGTGCTGTGCGGCGGGGTGTTCGGCACCGCGCTCGGCCTGGCCGCCGGCTTCGCCCGCGGCTGGCTCGACCAGATACTCTCCCGGCTCACCGACATCCAGCTCGCCCTGCCCTCCATCCTGCTGGCGCTGCTGGTGCTCTCCTTCGGCGGCCGGTCGACCGCCGTCCTGGTGCTGGTCATCGCCCTCACCGGCTGGCCCACCTACTTCCGGCTGGTCCGCTCCCGGGTCCTCGCCCTGCGCACCAGCGAGTACGTCGAGGCGTCCCTCACCCAGGGCGTCCCGGCCTGGCGGGTCGCCGTCCGCGACCTCCTCCCCGGCGTGCGCGGACTGGTCGCGGTCACCGCCACCCTCGACCTGTCACGGGCCGTGCTCATGGAGGCCGGCCTCAGCTACCTCGGCCTCGGCGCCCAGGCACCCGAGGCCGACTGGGGCCTGATGGTCTCCGAGGGCCAGGGCCAGCTCCTCAGCTCCTGGTGGATCGCCGTGCTGCCCGGGCTCTGCCTGGTCGCCCTGGTGATCTCCGCCAACCTGCTGGGCGAACGCCTCTCCCGCCGCCGCGGCGCCCCCCACGTACCGACAACCTCCACGAGGACCGTCTGATGCTGCCCGACACCACCACCGTCAGGGCCCGCTGGGCCCGCGTCCAGGAGAACCTGCGCGCCGCCGACGTCGACGCGATGATCGTCCTCAAGCCGCAGAACACGTTCTACCTCTCCGGCTACACCCCGGTGATCTACTCCCACCCCGTCCTCGTCGTGCTGCCGGCCGAGGGCGAGCCCGTCTTCGTGCTGCACGCGCTGCGCGCCCACTCCTCGCGGCGCGTCTCGCTCATCACCGACATCCGCCCCTACGGCCGGTGGGCCAGGGAGATCGGCCCCGACCACTGGTGGCAGGTGCTGTCCGACGTCCTCGCCGAACGCGGCCTGGCCGGCGGCCGGATCGGCATCGAGGGCGAGTTCCTGCCGTACAACCACCTCGCCAGGTTCACCGAGGCGCTGCCCGAAGCCACCTTCGTCGACGCCGGCCAGGCCCTGATGCGGGCCCGCTACGTCAAGGACGCGGCCGAACTGGAGTCGCTGCGGGTCGCCGCCTCCGTCGCCGACGCCGGCATGGACGCGGTGCTGGCCGCCGTCGCCGAGCGGCGCAGCGAGGTCGAGGTCTCGGCCGCCGCCATGCGCGCCATGCAGGAGACGTGGGCCACCCGGCACCCCGACCGGATCGCGATCGACTTCGGCAACCTGGAGGGCGGCGTCTTCAACTCCCTCTGGGCCTACTCCCTGATCGGCGACCGGGTCCCGATGAACTCCGCCCCGCCCACCGACCGCCGCCCCGTCGACGGCGAGATCCAGTGGACCGTCATCTGGACCGCGATCGACGGCATGCACACCGAGAACGAGCGCTCCGTCGCCATCGGCCGGCTCGACGCCGAACGACAGGCCGCGTTCGAGGCGCTGCTGGAGATCAACGAGGAGGTCAAGCCGTACCTGCGGCCCGGCCTCAGCTGCGCCGAGGTGTACGAGGCGGCGCGCGCCTCCTACGTGCGGCACGGCTACGGCGACTACCTGCCGGGCCGGATCGGCCACGGCCTCGGGCTCGGCCCGCACGAGCAGCCGAGCCTCGGCCCGCACGACGACCTGGTCCTGGCACCCGGCATGGTGCTGACGATCGAACCCAACCTCCGCATCCCCAGCTTCGGCGGCCTCCAGCACTCCGACAGCGTGGTGATCACGGACACCGGCTTCGAGTACCTCACCACCACCCGCCGTGACCTGATCCAGGTCTGAACCGCGCCCGGGAGTCACGTCATGTCACTGCTGTCCGTCACCAACCTCACGGTCGCCTTCGCGGGCGCCGCCAGGCCCGCCGTGCGGGACGCCTCCTTCGAGGTCCGCCCGGGCGAGATCGTCGGCCTGGTCGGCGAGTCCGGCTCCGGCAAGAGCGCCACCGGCCTCGCCGTCCTCGGCCTGCACGACCCGCACACCACCACGGTCACCGGCTCCGTCACCCTCGAAGGACGGGAACTGGTGGGCGCCGACGAGAAGACCCTGCGGACGATACGCGGCCGGCGGGTCGCGATGATCTTCCAGGACGCGCTCGACGCGCTCAACCCCTACCGGCGGGTGGGGGAGCAGATCGCCGAGGCGTACCGGCTGCACCACGCCGACGCCGACCGCGCCACGGCCCGCGCCCGGGCCGTGGAGCTGCTGACCCGCGTCGGCATCGACCGCCCGGAGGAGCGCGCCCGCCAGTACCCGCACCAGTTCTCCGGCGGCATGCGGCAGCGCGTCATGATCGCGCTCGCCCTGGTCAACGAGCCTGAGCTGCTCATCGCCGACGAGCCGACGACCGCCCTCGACGCCACGGTCCAGGCCCAGGTCCTCGGCCAACTCGTCCGCCTCCAGCGGGAGACCGGCATCGGCGTCGTCCTCATCACCCACGACTTCGGCGTGGTGGCACAGGTCTGCGACCGCGTGGCCGTCATGTACCGCGGCCGACTCGTCGAACAGGGCCCCACCGAACGCGTCCTCACCGCCGGCACCCACCCCTACACCCGCGCGCTGGTCGCCTCCGTCCCCCGCCCCGACGACGAGCCCGGCACCCGCCTCCCCACCGTCCCCGAGGTCGTCGCCACCCTGGTCGGCGAACTGGACGAGGAGGCCCTCGCCGATCCGACCCTCCGCGTCCCGCCTCCGGCGGAGGCCGGCGCGTCGGCCGGCTCCGCCGGCCGCGTGGCGGGCCCGGACCGCGCGGTGCCGGCTGTCTCCGACGGCTCGGGCACCGCCTCGCCTTCGGCGGAGGCCACGCTCGGCGGCGAAGCCGCGGGGGCCGCGTCCGCGTCGGCCGGCTCCGCCGGCCGTGCGGGCGGGCGGGGTGACACGCCGGCCGCCGTCGGGGCTGCGGAGATTTCGCCTCCGGCGGAGGCAGGCCTGGCGCAGCCCGCGTCGGCCGGCCACGCGGGCGGCCGGGGCGGTGCGGTGCCGGCTGTCTCCGACGGCTCGGACGCCCTTGCGTCGGCCGGCGGTGAATCCGCTTCGCCGGGGGCGGAGGCAGCGTCAGCCACCGCCGGCGGCGGAGCCGCCGCGGCCGCGCCGCGGCCGAAGGCCGGGCCCGCGCCGGCCAGCCCGGGCGAAGCCCGGTCGGCCGCCGCCTCGCCGAGGGCGGACGCGGCGCCGCTGCTGGTCGTCAGGGACCTGACCGTCTCCTATCCCGGCCGGCTTGGCCGGCCGCGGCAGGTCGCCGTGCGGGGGGTGTCGTTCGAGATCGCGGCGGGGGAGACGTTCGGGCTCGTCGGCGAGTCGGGGTCGGGGAAGAGCACCGTCTCGCGGGTGCTGCTCGGGCTGCGGCGGCCGGACTCCGGGACCGTCTCGCTGGACGGCGAGGACGTCACCCACGCCTCCCGCCGCGCGCGGCGGCGCCTCGCGCCGCTGGTGCAGATGGTGTTCCAGGACCCGTACGGCTCCCTCAACCCCGACCGCCGGATCGGCGACACCGTGGGCGCGGGGCTCGCGTTCCACACCGACCTCGGCCGCGCCGAGCGGCGAGCGCGCGTCGCCGGCCTGCTGGCCGAGGTCGGCCTCGACCCGGACCTCGCCACCGCCTACCCGGACGCGCTCTCCGGCGGCATGCGGCAGCGCGTCGGCATCGCCAGGGCCCTGGCCCTCGAACCGCGGCTGCTGGTCGCCGACGAGCCCGTCTCGGCGCTCGACGTCTCCGTCCAGGCGCAGGTGCTCAACCTCCTCACCGAGCTCCAGCGCCGCCGTGGCCTGGCGATGCTGTTCATCTCCCACGACCTCACCGTCGTGCGCCACATGAGCAGCCGGATCGCCGTGCTCCGCGCCGGCGAGATCGTCGAGTCCGGCGACCGCGACCGGATCATGGAGCACCCGGAGTCCGACTACACCCGGGCGCTGCTGGACGCCGGCCACCCCGCCGCCCGCCGAGCCGCCTGAGGAGGTACCGCCGTGTACGACGTCATCGACCGGCTCGCCGGGGACCTGCCGGAGGTCACCCGGCTGCGGGCCCTGCGCCCGCGCCTGGTGGGGCTCCAACAGCGCGCGCATGACGTCCTGTTCGGCGGCGGTCCCGCGGTTCTGCCCGAACTGCGGGTCGCCGCGCGGGCGGTGGCCGCCGCCCACCGGCAGCCCGCCGCGCTCGCGCACTACGCCGCCGGCCCGGAGGAGGGACGGCGCGCGGTCGCGGCCGCCGCCCACGCCAGGCTGCTGACCCACGCCCCGGGCACCGCGTCGGCCGCCGACATCGAGGCCCTGTACGCGGCCGGCTTCGCCGACGCGGAGATCGTCACGCTCTCCCAGGCGATCGCCTTCGTCAACCAGCAGCTGCAACTCGCCGCCGGGCTGCGGCTGCTGGCCACCGGGCGCCCCGCCGAAGGACCGACGCCCACCGTGGCCGGCGGCCCGCGCTTCACCACCGAGGTGCTCACCTGGCACCCCACCGTGCGGCCCATCCCCGTCGCGGAGTTGAGCGCGGAGCACCACCGGGCACTGGCCGGCAAGCGGCCCGACACCCCCTACTTCCGCACCCTCGGCCACGATCTCGCGATCCTCACCGAACGCACCGCCATCGACCTGGCGGCCTTCGCCTCCGAGGGCGGTCTGCCCCGCGCCGAGCGCGAACTGGCCGCGACCGCCGTGTCGTTGCACAACGGCTGCGTCTACTGTGTCTCCGTGCACGCCAGGCTCGCCGCCCGCCACGGTCTTGACCGGGCCGCCGTGGCCCGGCTCCTCGCCCACGGCTCGGACGCCGTCATCGGCCGCCGCGCCAGCCTGGTGGTGCGGCTGGCCGCCGGCCTCGCCCCGGTGCCGACCACCGCGACCGGCGCCGACGTGGCCGACCTCAGGGACGCCGGCCTGACCGACCTCGAACTCGTCGACCTGGTGCACTGCGCCGCCTTCTTCGCCTGGGCCAACCGGCTCATGCTCAGCCTCGGCACCCACCACGGGCCGGCCACGCCATGACCGAGCACCACCCGCACAGCTCGCACTACGGCGCCTTCCACGCCGCCCACCACCCGGGCGAGGACCGCCTCAGCCTCCGCCCCGACCCCGGCGACCCCGAACCCTCGCCGCTGCTGCGCAACCTGCCGGCGTTCAGCAGGGCCAGGGTCGACCGGCCGTACGTCAGGCGCGGCTGGCTGACCCGGGGCCCCGGGCCCGACCCCGAACGCGGCCGGGACGCGTTCGTGCCGGTCGAGTGGGACGAGGTCGTCCCGCTGCTCGCCCGCGAACTCGACCGGGTCCGCACCACCCACGGCAACTCCGCCATCTTCGGCGGCTCCTACGGCTGGGGCAGCGCCGGCCGCTTCCACCACGCCCAGAGCCAGGTGCACCGCTTCCTCAACCACCTGGGCGGCTACACCCGCTCGGTCAACACCTACAGCCTGGGCGCCTCCCGGAACCTGCTGAGCCACGTCGTCGGCGACGACCGGTCGATCGTCGAGCCCACCTCCTACCTCGTGCTGGCCGAGCACACCGAGCTCTTCGTCTGCTTCGGCGGCATGCCCGCCAAGAACTCCCAGGTCAACGCCGGCGGCGTCAGCCGCCACACCGCCGCGGGCCAGCTGCGCGCCGCCCGCGCCCGCGGCGCCCGCTTCGTGCTGGTCGGCCCGTTGCGCGACGACCTCGCCGACGATCTCGACGCCGAGTGGATCGCCCCGCTGCCCGGCACCGACACCGCGCTGCTCCTGGCCCTCGCGTACGTCCTCCTGGTCGAGCGCCGCTACGACGCCGCGTTCTGCGCGACGCACGTCACCGGGTTCGACGTGTTCCGTGACTACGTCCTCGGCGCCGCCGACGGCGTGCCCAAGACCCCCGCCTGGGCCGCCGCCGTCTGCGGCGTCCCCGCCGACCGCATCGCCCCGCTTGCCCGCGAGATGGCCGCGCACCGCACCCTGGTCTCGCTCAGCTGGTCCCTGCAGCGCGCCCACCGCGGCGAACAGCCGATCTGGGCCGGCATCGCGCTGGCCGCCCTGCTCGGCCAGATCGGCCTCCCGGGCGGCGGCTTCGGCCACGGCTACGGCGCCACCGCCGGCACCGGCGCCGGGCTGCTGCCGTACGGCCTGCCCACCCTCCCGCAGGGCACCAACCCCGTCCCCGACTTCATCCCGGTCGCCCGCATCGCCGACCTGCTGCTGCGCCCCGGCGAGAGCTACGAGTACGACGGGCAGCGGCTCACCTACCCGGACACCCGGCTCGTCTACTGGACCGGCGGCAACCCGTTCCACCACCACCAGGACCTCGCCCGGCTGCGCCGCGCCTTCACCCGCCCCGACACCGTGGTCGTCCACGAGCCGTTCTGGACCGCGACCGCCCGGCACGCCGACATCGTGCTGCCCGCCACCACCACCCTGGAGCGCGAGGACCTCGGCGCCGCCCGACAGGACCCGGTGCTGATCGCCATGCACCGGGTCGCAGAACCGCGCGGCCAGGCCCGCGACGACTACGCCATCTTCGCCGACCTCGCCCACGAGCTCGGCGTCGGCGCCGAGTTCACCGAGGGCAGGACCGCCCGGCAGTGGCTGGCCCATCTCTACGAGGGCTGGCGCGCCGACCTGCCACCCGAGCACACGCCCGCCGAGGACTTCGACGCGTTCTGGCGCGCCGGCCGGGTCACGCTGACCGGCCGGCGCACCCGGCACACCCTCTACGAACGCTTCCGTGCCGACCCGGCGCGGCACCCGCTGGCCACCCCGTCGGGCCGGATCGAGCTGTACTCGGCGACCGTCGCCTCCTTCGGCTACGACGACTGCCCGGGACACCCCGCCTGGCTGCCGCCGCCCGCGCCGGATCCCGAGTTCCCCCTGTGGCTCGTCGCCAACAACCCAGCCACCCGGCTGCACAGCCAGCTCGACCACGGCCCGCACAGCGCCGCCGCCAAGGTCGCCGGGCGCGAACCGGTACGCGTCCACCCCGAGGACGCCGCCGCCCTCGGCCTGACCGAGGGCGAGGTGGTCAGGTTGCGCAGCGCCGTCGGCTCCTGCCTGGCGGCCGTGGTGCTCAGCGACGCGCTGCGGCCCGGCGTGCTGCAACTGGCCACCGGCGCCTGGTTCGACCCCTCCGCGCCCGAGGCGGCCACCTGTGTGCACGGCAACCCCAACGCGCTCACCGCCGACGTGGGCACCTCACGGCTGGCCCAGGGCTGCACCGGACAGCACACCCGGGTGGCCGTCGAGCGGCTGACCGCGCCGCCACCGCCGGTGCGGGCCCACCAGCCGCCGCCGATCGCGAGCCGGTGAGGGACCTCCCTCGCCGGCACCGATGAGTTCCGCCGCCCGCTCGGGTCAGTCCAACCGACGGCACGACACCGAGCGGCGAGGAGCCCATCATGGACAAGATCACCACCTGCCTGTGGTTCGACGGCCAGGCCGAGGAGGCCGCCACGTTCTACACGTCCGTCTTCCCCGACTCGCGGGTGGTGGACATCACCCGCTACACCGACGCCGGCCCCGGCGAGCCCGGCTCGGTGCTGACCGTGACCTTCGAACTCGCCGGCCGGAGCTTCGTCGGCCTCAACGGCGGCCCGCAGTTCACCTTCAACGAGGCCGTCTCGCTCCAGGTCGACTGTGCCGACCAGGCCGAGGTGGACGAGCTGTGGGCCACGCTCACGGCCGACGGCGGGGAGGAGGGGCCCTGCGGCTGGCTCAAGGACAAGTACGGGCTGTCGTGGCAGATCGTGCCCCGGCGGATGCTGGAGCTGTTCTCCTCGCCCGACCGGGCCAGGGCCGCCGACGCCATGCGGGCCATGATGGGCATGAAGAAGCTTGACCTCGCGGCCGTGGAGGCGGCCTACGAGGGACGGTCCGCGTCTTGACCGCCCCAGGAGGGGCTTCTAGCGTTCCTCCCGTCGGTAGTTAACTACCGTTCAGTCACCTGGCTGGAGGGAAGGGCCGGAGCGTGACCACCGAAGCCTATGTCTACGAGGCCATCCGCACGCCGCGTGGCCGCGGCAAGGCCACCGGCTCGCTGCACGGCACCAAGCCGGTCGACCTGGTCACCGGGCTGATCGGCGAGCTGCTGCGTCGCCTCCCCGGGCTCGACCCGGCGGCCGTCGACGACGTCGTGCTCGGCGTGGTCAGCCCCGTCGGCGACCAGGGCTCGGACATCGCCAGGGTCGCCGCGTTGGCCGCCGGGCTGCCGCACAGCGTGGCCGGCGTCCAGGAGAACCGCTTCTGCGCCTCGGGCCTCGAAGCGGTCAACCTGGCGGCCGCCAAGGTCCGCGCCGGCTGGGAGGAGCTGGTGATCGCCGGCGGCGTCGAGTCGATGTCCCGGGTGCCGATCGGCTCGGACGGCGGCGCCTGGTTCGAGGACCCGATGACCAGCATGACCATCGGCTACGTCCCGCAGGGCGTCGGCGCCGACCTGATCGCCACCGTCGAGGGCTTCACCCGCCGGGACGTCGACGAGTACGCCGCCGAGTCCCAGGCCAGGGCCGCCGCGGCCTGGAAGGACGGCCGCTTCGACCGCTCCGTGGTGCCCGTCCGCGACCGGGCCGGCGTCCCCGTCCTGGAGCGCGACGAACACCTGCGCCCCGGCACCACGGCCGACAGCCTGGCCGGCCTCAGACCGTCGTTCGCCGCCCTCGGCGAGGCCGGCGGCTTCGACGCCGTGGCGCTGCGCAAGTACCACTGGCTGGAGCGGATCGACCACGTCCACCACGCGGGCAACTCCTCGGGCATCGTGGACGGCGCCGCCCTCACCCTGATCGGCAGCCGGGCGGCCGGCGAGCGCTTCGGCCTGACGCCGCGCGCCCGCGTCCTCTCGGCCGCCGTCTCCGGCTCCGAGCCCACCATCATGCTCACCGGCCCCGCCCCCGCCACCCGCAAGGCGCTGGCGCGGGCCGGGCTCACCATCGACGACATCGACCTGGTCGAGATCAACGAGGCGTTCGCCGCCGTGGTGCTCCGCTTCATGCGCGAGTTCGGCCTCGGCCCCGACCGGGTCAACGTCAACGGCGGCGCCATCGCCCTGGGCCACCCGCTGGGCGCCACCGGGGCCATGATCCTCGGCACCCTCCTCGACGAGCTGGAGCGGCGGGACCTGCGGCGCGGCCTGGTCACCCTGTGCGTCGGCGGCGGCATGGGCATCGCCACCGTCCTCGAACGCGTCTGACCACCCGCCGGGAAGGAGCAGGAGCCGTCGCCATGACCAGCAGCACCGCCCACGACGTCATCCGCTGGGAGCGGGACGCCGACGGGATCGTCACCCTCGTCCTCGACGCGCCAGGACGCTCGGCCAACACCGTCGACGCCGCCTTCACCGCCGCCCTCGACCGGGCCGTCGACCGCCTGGAGCAGGAGCGCGACGACCTCACCGGCGTCGTCGTCACCTCCGCCAAGAAGTCCTTCCTCGCCGGCGCCGACCTGCGCGAGCTGATCGCCGTCCCCCGCGAACGCGCCGCCGACTTCCTCGCCGCCAACCTGGCGGTCAAGCGCACCCTGCGCCGCCTGGAGAGCCTGGGCCGGCCGGTCGTCGCCGCCCTGGGCGGCAGCGCGCTCGGCGGCGGATACGAGCTGGCCCTGGCCTGCCACCACCGGATCGCCCTGGAGGCGCCCGGATCGGAGATCGGGCTGCCCGAGGTCACCCTCGGCCTCCTCCCGGGCGGCGGCGGGGTCACCCGCACCGTGCGGCTGCTCGGCCTCATGGGCGCGCTGCCCACGGTGCTGCTCGAAGGCCGCCGGCACACCCCGCGCGAGGCGCTGGCCGCCGGCCTCGTCGACGAACTGGCCGCCGACCCGGAGGAGTTGCTCACCAAGGCGCGCGCCTTCGTCCGCGCCAACCCGGATGCCGCCCAGCCCTGGGACACCGAGGGCTACCGGATCCGCGGCGGTACCCCGGGCGACCGCGCACTCGCCCCCCGACTCATCGCCCTCCCCGCCCAGTTGCAGAAGCGGCTGCGCGGCGCCCCGTTCCCGGCGCCGCGCCTGCTGCTGGCCGCCGCGGTCGAGGGCGCCCAGGTCGACCTGGAGACCGCGCTGCTCGTCGAGGGCCGCTACCTCACCGAGCTGGTCACCGGCCAGACCGCCAGGAACATGATCCAGGGTCTCTTCTTCGACCTGCGCGCGGTCACCGCCCGCCGGGACGCCGCGGGCCCGCCCGCCCGGCCCACCCGCCGCGTCGCCGTCCTTGGCGACGGCGAGGCGGCCGGCGAGATCGCCCGCGCCTGCGCGGCCGCCGGCCTCGACACGGCGGTCACGGAGGCCACCGAGGAACTGGTCGGCCGCGACGTGGTCGTGGTGGCCGCCCCCGCCGAGGCCGACCCGGACCACAAGGCGTTCGAGCGCGTCGCGGCGGCGCTCGATCCCGACACCCTGCTGTGCGCCACGAGCCCGGCCGTGCCCGTCGCCCGGCTCGTCGAGCAGACGGGGCGCGCCGACGTTGTCGGACTGCGCTTCGCGGGACCCGCCGACCGGGCGCGACTGGTGGAGATCGTGCGGGGACCGGCCACCGGCGACGCCGCGCTCGCCCGCGCCCTGGACCTGGCAAGGGTGCTCGGCAGGACCCCGATCGTCGTCCACGAAGGACCAGGCGGCTCGTTCGTCTCCCGAGTCCTCGGCCGCTACCTCGCCGAGGGCGCCGCCATGGTCGGTGAGGGCCTCGCGCCCGCCAGCGTCGAACAGGCCGCCGCCCAGGCGGGCTTCGGGACCGGACCGCTGGCGCTGCTCGACGAGGTGTCGCTGCCGCTGTTCCGCCGCACCCGCGGCGGCGCGGCCCCGCACCCGGGGGACGCCGTGGTCGACCGGATGCTCGACACCTTCGACCGCCCGGGCCGGGCCGCCGGCGCCGGCTTCCACGACTACGACGCGGAGGGGCGCCGCACCCGGCTCTGGCCGGGGCTGCGCGAACACTTCGCCAGCGCGGGGGCCGCCCCCGCCGACCCGGCCGAGCTCGGCGAGCGGTTGCTGTTCGCCGCCGCGATCGAAGCGGTGCGCTGCCTGGAGGAGGGCGTGGTCGCCTCGGTGGCCGAGGCCAACGTCGCCTCGCTGCTCGGCGTCGGCTTCCCCGGCTGGACCGGCGGCGCCCTCCAGTTCGCCACCGGCCACCCGGGCGGACTGCCCGCCGTCGCCGCCCGCGCCGAGGCGCTCAGCGCCGCCCACGGCGAACGGTTCGCCCCGCCGCCGCTGTTGGCGACGAAGGCGGCGCGCGGCGAGGTCTTCACCGATGGCTGAAGCGCGCCGCCCCTTCCTCGGGCGACCTTGTTCGGTTCCGGGCTCCGGCGTACGGTCGGTCGCGATCGAGAACAGCTGAGTTCGTAAGGCGCCGCAACCGGCCCCCATGGGGAAGGGACGCTTGGTGAACATCGACGAAGCCCGGGTGAGATTCCACCACTTGAGAAAGCGGAACGACGGGGTGTCGAGCGTGGAGCTCGACCGGATCTGGTCCTGTCTCGACACGGTGCCGGCCAAGGACATCCTGGGCCGTTGGAAGGGGCAGGGCTTCGCCACCGGACACGGCCTCTACCAGCGGCTGTCGGCCATCCGCTGGTTCGGCAAGACGTTCAACTCGGTCACCGACGCGAAGCCCCTCATCTGCTACGGCGAGAACGGCGAGCTGTTCTCCAACGTCGCGCTCGGCGGGGGCGAGGCCAGCCTGTGGAACATCGAGTTCCGCGGCGAGGTGACGGCCACCATGGTGTACGACGGTCGGCCCGATCTCGACCACTTCAAGCGGGTCGACGACACGACCCTGATGGGCATCATGAACGGCAAATCGGAGCTGGTCCTGCACAATGGCCAGCACTTCTACTTCCTGCTCGAACGAGTCTGAGGCTGCCTGAGGAGAGTCCGCGATGCGGATAACGGCCGCGGTGTCGAGGGCCACGGAATCCGGTTTCACCCTTGAGACGGTGGAGCTCGATCCGCCGCGCGAGGACGAGATCCTGGTGCGGATCGCGGCCGGCGGACTCTGCCACACCGACCTCGCCATCAGATCGGCCATCACCGCGGCACACGGCCCGGTGGTGCTCGGCCACGAGGGCGCCGGCGTGGTCGAGGAGGTCGGCGACGCGGTCGCCGGCGTCAGCCCCGGGGACCGGGTCATCCTCAGTTACCGCAGCTGCCGCCGGTGCGGCCGGTGCCTGGCCGGCCGCCCGGCCTACTGCGAGGACAGCATGCGGCTGAACAACTCGGGCCGCCGCGTGGACGGTTCGGTCACCATGCGGCAGGGCGGCGCGCCGGTGGCCGGCTCCTTCTTCGGCCAGTCGAGCTTCGCCACGCACGCCCTGGCGTCGACCGACAACGTGGTGGTCGTCGCCCCGGACGCCGACCTGACCACCGTGGCGCCGCTCGGCTGCGGCTTCCAGACCGGCGCCGGCGCGGTCCTCAACGTGCTGCGCCCAGGACCCGACGCCGGCTTCGCGGTCTACGGCGCGGGCGGCGTCGGGCTCTCCGCGCTGCTCGCCGCGAAGGTCGCCGGCGCCGCCACCCTGGTGGTGGTCGAACCGGTCGCCGAGCGGCGGGCGTTGGCCACGCGGCTGGGCGCCACGGCCGTGGTCGACCCGGCGGCCGGCGACGTGGTCGCCGCCGTCCGCGAGGCCACCGACGGCGGCCCCACCCACGCGCTCGACACCACCGGCATCCCGTCCGTCGTCGCCGACGCGGCCCGCGCCCTGGCCCCCACCGGCACCCTGGTGGTCGTCGGGCTCGGCGACGCCCAACTCACCCTGGACCTCCAGGACCTGATGCTCAACGGCAAGACGGTGCGCGGCTGCATAGAGGGCGACGCCGTGCCGCAACGCTTCATCCCCGAACTGCTCGACCTGCACGCCGCGGGCCGCTTCCCGGTCGACGAGCTGATCACCACCTACTCCTTCGCGGAGATCAACCGGGCGGTAGACGACCAGCGTTCAGGTCGCACGGTCAAGCCGGTCCTGGTGTGGTGACGCGCGCCTCCGGCAGCCGACGGAGGACCGCGTCGACGGTCTCCTCCGGCGTCTGCGCCGAGGTGTCGAGCCACAGCCCGAGTCGCGGCGTCTCCGCGCGCAGCGACCGGTCCAACTCCGCGACGGACCAGGCCCCGTAGCCGGTCTTGGCGCGGCCGGCCTCGCGCCGCGCGACGGCCCCCCGGCTCGGCGCGAGCACCACGACGTACAGCGGCCGGGTTCTGACGAGCCCCACGTAGTGGGCCAGGTCCTCACCGAGCACCACGTCCTGCACGACCGCCGTCCAGCCCGCGGCCGCGTACCCGTCGGCGGCGGCCGCCGCCAGCCGGTAGCGCAACCGCAGTTGGGCCTCGGCCTCGGGCGAGGCGTCGGGCGTCATCTCCTCCCGCCCCGACACCATCCACCGCCGGAACGCGTCCCCCCGCACATGCGCCGCCCTCGGCAACCGCTCGGCGAGCGCCTGCGCGACGGTCGACTTCCCGGCCGCCATGACGCCGGTGACGAGCACGACGGAGGACGCGAGGGCGTCGGTCGGGTTCTGGCGAGCGCTCATGCTCGGGGAAACCGTCCCGATGTGGTGAAAGTTCCGTCAGCAGCCCGTTTCCAGGCTTTCAGTGGGACACGTGGCCCTCAGGCTGCTCGCTCCCGGGCCGACGCGATAGCCGCCCGTACTGCTTCCAGCAGGGCTTCCAGGCCCTGCGCCCGCTGCCATTCCTCGGCCGAGTGGTGCCAAGTGTGCTGCGTCGCCGGGGCTTCGGGCGCACCGGCGACGATCTCGACGGTCCGCCTCCCCTTCCGGTCGGGGCCGGTGACCCGCAGGTCCATGTTCCGGATGTGGAACCGACGAGGATGGCTGCCGAAGACCTCCAGGATCCGGCCGTCGAACGTGTAGAACTCGCTGCCTGCCCTGGCCGTGATCTCGTCGGTCATGGAGCGACGCTACACGCGGGGACCGGTGGCTGCCAGGCGCCCTGCGTCGTCACCGTTCCCGGGCTCTCCCGCTGCGCGCCTACCAGGGCAACTCCCCGCTTTCGTCCTGGAACGTGCCCGTCGGGCCGTCCGCGCCGAGGGTCGCCAGACGCACGACGGTTCTGGCGCTCTCCTCCGGTGATCTTCCGCCGCCCATGGCCGCGGTCATGTCGGTGGCGGTGAAGCCGGGTTCGAGTGCGTTGAACCTGATGCCCGGGTGGGCCTTGGCGTACTGGACGGTGAGCATGGTGGCCGCCGACTTGGACGCGGAGTAGAGCGTGGCCGTCAGGTGGAACTCCGGCCGGTCGGGGTTGTTCACGGCCCAGAACGAGCCGGCGCTGCTCGAAACGGTGACCACGTTGGGGTTCGGTGATCTGCGCAGCAGGGGAAGCGCCGCCTCGGTGACGCGTACGATTCCCACCGCGTTGGTGTCGAAGACCCGGAGCGCCGTGGGTCCGTCGGTGACTCCGGTCGTCAGGATGCCCGCGTTGTGGACCAGCACGTCGAGCCGGCCCTCGGCCGAGTCGATCGTCGCCAGCGCGCTGTTGACCGACGCGTCGTCGGTCACGTCGAGTTGTACGAAGCGCGCGCCGAGTGCGGCCGCGGCCTTCTCGCCCCGCTCGACGTCACGCGCGCCGAGGTAGACGACGTGGCCCAACTCCACGAGCTGCTTCGCCGTCTCGAAGCCGATGCCCTTGTTGGCCCCGGTGATCAGGGTGATGGTCATGCGGTTCCCCTTCGAGGTGTGTGATCCGGTCACCGGGTCAACTGCCGGAGCAGTTCGCCGGCGTCGTGCAGGGCCGTCATGTGCACGAACCGCCCGTCGCGGACCTGGTAGATGGCGTACTCGACGATCTCGAACGACGCTCCGGTGGGAGCCACGCCGAGCCACTCCCTCACCGGAGTGCCCGTGTTGACCAGTCGCGCGGCCAGCCGGTCACCGTCGAAGAGCAGTTCCCTGAGCTCCCAGTGGAGGTCAGGAACCGCGTCCACGCCTGCCTTCTGAACCGCGATGACGTCGTCCCGGGTGGCCGGCTCGCCGTTCAACGTGGTCCGGTCGGCGATGAACTCGTCCATGGCGTCGAACTCGTGGGCGTTGAGCTGGTCGATGTAGCGCAGGTAGAACGCGCGCAGATCACTGTCGGACATCAGATGGCCCTTCCGTGAGGCAGGCCCGGCTCGGCCCGCTCCGACTTCCGCATCGATCGCTGCAGAACTCAAACGATAGCACTTCTGTAGCGATCGATGCGGAAGAGGTAGGCTGCTGGAGTGGAGACGAAACAGAGCGGCCCGATCGGGCGACCACGGGGATTCGACGCCGACGAGGCTCTCGACCGCGCCGTGCTGGTCTTCTGGGAGCACGGCTACGAGGGGGCCAGCCTGGCCTGCCTGACGAAGGCGATGGGCATCTCCACCACCAGCATGTACGCCGCCTTCGGCAACAAGGAGGAGCTGTTCCGCAAGGCCCTGGAGCGGTACACCGAAGGCCCCGGCGGATACCTGGCCCGGGCCCTGGAGAAGCCGACCGCCCTCGACGTCGCCACCGCGATCCTGGCCGGCGCCGTCCGAAGCACCACCCGCCCGACCCGTCCACAGGGGTGCATGGGCGTGCAGAGCGCCCTCACCACCAGCGACTCGGGGCGGGAGGTCCGCGACCATCTCGTCGCCTGGCGCAACGACAGCCACTCCCGCGTCCGAGAGCGGTTCCAGCGCGCCGTCGACGACGGCGACCTGCCTCCGGAGACCGATCCGGGGCTCCTGGCCCGCTACGTCACCACCCTGGCCTTCGGTATCGCCGTGCAGGCCGCGAGCGGTGTCGGCCGCGACGAACTCCAGGAGATGGCCGACGCCGCCCTGCACACCTGGCCGCTCCCGCAGAACCCGTCGCGTCGCTAGACCAGCGGTGGCTGTGCGGGGGGCAGCGGCTCGGGGGAGGGGAGCGGATCCGGGGGCAGGAGCGGCTCGGGGAGGACCGGGGGTGGTTGCATGTCGGCGAGGACCAGGGCGCTGGACGGCACGGCCCTGCGCTGGCGGGTGAGCGCGGCCAGTGCCCGGTACAGCTGCTCCTCGCCCTGGTAGGCCTCCCGGGCGAGCACCAGCCGGGCGTCGGTCTCCAGGTTCTGCCAGGCGTACCGGCGCATCAGGTTCACCCGCTGCCGCTCGAAGCTGCGCAGGAACTGCGAGCCGGCGCTGAAGCCGGCGGAGAGCAGGGCCAGGATCGCGGCGGGCACACGGGCGTCGGGGGAGGCGAGTCCGGCCGCGCCGGAGACGCCGGCCAGGACGGCGGCGGGAAAGCCCAGGACGAGGTAGGTGGCGTTCCACAGCTTGGCGCGGCGCTGGGCGCGGCGGGCTCCGATCCTCGCTTCCTCGATGAGCTTCTCGACCTCCGAGCGCAGGTGCCGGAGCTGCGCGCTCTCACCCGGGCCGGGCAGGGGGGCCGGCGGCTCTGTGCTGTCGCCGTTGAGCATCGTCCTCCCCCAGAAGACGCTGGTTCGGCAGCCTGAGTCTCTGCCGAACTTGCCTGGCGTTCATGCTAGTTGGCCGAGGCCGGCCCGTCAGGGGAGCGCCACGGCCAGTTTGCCCACCGCGCCGCGGTTGAAGTCGGCCAGGGCCTCGGCGGCGTCGGCCAGCGAGTAGGTGCGGGTGATGGGGACGCGGATCGCGCCGGAGGCGACGTCGGCGGCGAGGCGGTTGAGGGTGGCGATGTCGGGCGAGGCCGTCACCGCCGTGACGCCGAAGCCGCGGCCGGCGGCCTGTTCCGGGCCGAAGCCGAGCGTGGAGGCCATCCGGCCGCCGGCCACGACCAGCTCCGCCAGCTCCATGCCGTTGCCGGCGAAGTGCAGCGCGGCGGAGACGCCCTCGGGGGCGATGGCGCGCACCTGCGCCAGCAGGTCGCCGGCGTGGTCGACGATGCGGGCCCGGTCGCCCGAGAGGCCCTGGACGAACTCGGTCGGTGGTCCTGGGCGGGCCGTGGCGATCACGTCGGCCCCGGCCGCCAGCGCGTACTGGAGCGCGAACGCGCCCACGCCGCCGGTGGCGCCGGAGATCAGGACGACGTCCCCCGGTGCCGGGGCGATGGCGGAGATCGCGTCGAGCGCGGCCGTGCCGGCGAGGCCGAGCGCGCCGGCGTCGGTGGGGGTGACCCCGGCCGGGATCCGGCTCACCCCGAACTCCTCGGCGACCGTGACGTACTCGGCCAGCGCACCGGTGCCGGGAAACGCCCCGGTCACCACCCCGAAGACGGCCTCGCCCACCGAGAAGCGGCCCACCCGCTCGCCGACGGCGTCCACCGTGCCGGCGAAGTCCTTGCCGAGCACGAAGGGGAATTCCGGGTCCGGGTGGGGGATCAGGCCGCCGGCCACCGCGGCGTCGTAGCCGTTGACCGAGGAGGAGGCCACCCGCACCAGCAGTTCGCCGGCGGCCGGGGACGGGTCGGGCAGTTCGGCCACCACCGGGTCGCCGGGGATCTCGTACATCGTCAGCGCGCGCATCGTCGTGGAGGCTAAGGGACGGGCGCCGCGACATCGCCGCACCACACAGTTCACGTCCACGATGACCAGCCATTCGAGCTATTAACCGACGGGGCAGATAGGGTCTGGGAATCATGGAATACCGACACCTTGGCCGCAGCGGTCTGCTGATCAGCGAGATCGCCTACGGCAACTGGCTCACCCACGGTTCCCAGGTCGAGGAGGAGGCGGCCACCGCCTGTGTCCGCGCGGCCCTCGACGCCGGGATCACCACGTTCGACACCGCCGACGTCTACGCCGAGACCCGTGCCGAGTCGGTGCTCGGCCGGGCGCTGAAGGGCGAGCGCCGAGAGGGCCTGGAGATCTTCACCAAGGTCTACTGGCCGACCGGGCCCGGCCGCAACGACCGGGGCCTGTCGCGCAAGCACATCATGGAGTCCATCAACAACTCGCTGCGCCGCCTGCAGACCGACTACGTCGACCTGTACCAGGCGCACCGCTACGACCGGTTCACCCCGCTGGAGGAGACCATGTCGGCGTTCGCCGACGTCGTCCACTCCGGCAAGGCGCACTACATCGGCGTCTCGGAGTGGCCGGCCGAGCAGATCCGTCGGGCCCACGCGCTGGCCACCGAGCTGCGCATCCCCCTGGTGTCCAGCCAGCCCCAGTACTCGATGCTGTGGCGGGTCATCGAGGGCGACGTCATCCCCACCTCTGAGGAGCTCGGCCTCGGGCAGATCGTCTGGTCGCCGATCGCCCAGGGCGTGCTGACCGGCAAGTACCTGCCGGGCCAGCAGCCGCCGGAGGGCTCGCGCGCCACCGACACCAAGGGCGGCGCCAACATGATCAGCCGCTTCCTGCGGGACGAGGTGCTGGAGGCCGTGCAGCGGCTGCGTCCGCTGGCGGACGAGGCCGGCCTCTCGCTGGCGCAGCTCGCGGTGGCCTGGGTGCTGCAGAACCCGAACGTCTCGGCGGCGATCGTGGGCGCCTCGCGCCCCGAGCAGGTCGGCGAGAACGCCAAGGCGGCCGGCGTGAAGCTGGACGCGGACCTGCTGAAGCGGATCGACGAGGTGATCCTGCCGGTCGCCGAGACCGACCGGATCAAGGCCTACCAGAACGTGCCGGCCCAGCGGCCGTGACGTCCGCCGTCCGGCGGGGGTGACGCCCCCGCCGGACATGGTTCCGGCGCCCGTGCGGCGCCGGGACCAGGCGTCCGGCGGTCACGCCGACGCGGCGTCCAGCCTGGCCAGCTGCTCCTGGCTCAGCTTCACCTCCAGGGCGGGCAGCGCGGCCCGGTAGTGCTCGGCGGTGCGGGGCCCGATGAGCGGGACCACCGTCGGCTCTGTCTGGTGCAGCAGCCAGGCGAGCGCCAGCTGGTTGCCCGTCACCCCGGCCTCCGCCGCCACCTCGTCCAGCACCGCCAGCCTGGCGTCCGCGTCGGGACCCGCGTAGGACGCCATCAGCCAGTGGTCGCGGCGCCTGGCCGGGTCGCCGTAGATCCCCTTGAGGATGGGGGAGTAGGCGACGAGCCCCAGGTCGGGGTGGGCGCGCAGGTAGTCCAGCTGCTCCCCGCCGGTGATCGAGACGGTGTCCAGGCCGGCCTTGGGGCGCAGGTACGAGTGCTGCTGCTGGAGGGCGACCGGCGCCGGCCAGCCGTGGCGCTCGCACAGCTGCCTGATCCGCTCCAGGCGCCAGGTCCGCACGTTGGACCAGCCGAGGTGGCGGACCTTGCCGGCCCGCACGATGCCGGCCAGCGCCTCCAGCGTCTCCTCGAGCGGCGTCGACAGGTCGTCGACGTGCACGTAGTACAGGTCGATGTGGTCGGTGCCGAGGCGGCGCAGGCTGTCGTCGACGGCGCGGCGCAGCGTGTCGGCCCCGGCGCCCTCGAAGCCGCCGTCGTGCGCGGCCTCCCAGTTCGGCTCGTCCCCCTCGCCCCAGACCCGTGACAGGTCGGGCACCGCCGCGGCGCCCTTGGTGGCCAGGAAGACCTTCTCGCGCCGCCCGCCGCCGCGCGCGAACCAGCGGCCGAGCAACTCCTCGCTGTGCCCGCCGAGGCTGCCCCGGTCGTTCCACCAGGCGTAGCAGTTGGCGGTGTCCAGGAAGGTGCCGCCGGCCTCGACGTACTCGTCGAGCATCGCGAACGAGGTGGCCTCGTCCGTCAGCGTGCCCATGTTCATGCAGCCGAGCGCGAGCTGACTGACCTGCTCGCCGGTGCGGCCAAGTTCCACGGTCTTCATACGGGTTCGCTCCCCACGGCTCCATGCGTGTGTGACTCCGCGCTGACGCTACGAGTTGGAGCGCACGCCAAGTCAACGCCGTCAGGGCGCCGGCGGTCGCCAGGCGGCGACGAGCGCCAGCAGGCCGGGGAAACGCGCCTCCAGGTCGTCCACCCGGACGTGGCTGCGCCGCTCGAGCCCGTACTGCCGCTGCCGGATCAGCCCCGCCTCGCGCAGCGCGCGGAAGTGGTGGGTGAGCGAGGACTTGGGGCGGTCGATGCCGAACCAGCCGCAGGGGTGGTCGAAGGCCTCGGACTCCAGCAGCAGGGTGCGGACGACGCGCAGCCGCAGCGGATCGCTGAGCGCGCCGAGTACGGCCTCCAGGCGCAGCTCGGCGCGGGCCGGCTCGGGCAGCGGCTCAGGGGCGCCGGCCGGCACGGGGCGGGGGGTGGGGAACGGGCGGGTGGCTGCTGCTTCCGGCATGGCGGCCTCCTCGACGACTCTCGTTGTACGAGTTGCATCGTACAACGGGTTATGTTCGACTTTCCTCGTACTGATAGTACGAGTCCAGTCGTACTGAGTCTTTCGAGGGAGAGTCCATGGCAGCCGCCCCTTCCCACCGTGCGGTGTGGTTCGCCGCCTGGCCGGTGACGGCCGTCTTCGCGCTGTCCAACACCGCCACCCCGCTCTATGTGCTCTGGCAGGAGCGGATCGGCTTCTCGTCCGGGACGCTGACGGTGATCTTCGCCTGCTACATCGTGGGTCTGCTCGGTGCCCTTCCGGTGG
Source organism: Streptomyces sp. NPDC127098 (assembly GCF_042722465.1). Taxonomy (NCBI): domain Bacteria; kingdom Bacillati; phylum Actinomycetota; class Actinomycetes; order Kitasatosporales; family Streptomycetaceae; genus Streptomyces; species Streptomyces sp. NPDC127098. The sequence goes on along the minus strand of NZ_JBHXFJ010000042.1, from coordinate 14,250 downwards.
CGGGCGTGACCTCGGACCGGATCGGCCGCCGGCCCGTGCTGCTGCCGGCGCTGGCGCTCGGCGTGGTGGCCGGCGTCGTCTTCGCCACCGCCACCTCGGTGGCCGCGCTGGCCGTGGCCCGGCTGCTCACGGGCGTCGCCGTCGGCGTCGTCGTCTCGGCGGGGATGGCCGCGGTGACGGACGTCGCGGGCCCGGAACGGCGGCGGCTCGGCGCGCTGCTCGCCTCCACGGCCATGGTGCTGGGCGCCGGGCTCGGGCCGATGCTGGCGGGCGTGCTGTCGCAGACCCTGCCGGCGCCGACGGTGACCGTCTTCCTGTTGGAGATCGCGCTGCTCGGGCTGGCCGTGGTGGTCGTGCTCCGCCTGCCGCTGCGCGGGCCCACGCGGCCGGCGTCGACCGGGCCGTGGATCAGGCTCCCGTCCGTCCCCCGCGCCAACCGGCGTGAGCTGCTGCTCGGCATCGCCGTCTTCGCGCCTGGCATCACCGCGACGTCATACGTCCTCTCGCTCGGCCCTTCGCTCCTGTCGCGCCTGCTCGGCACCGACAACCGGATGGTCGCCGGCCTGATGGCGTTCGTCATGTTCGGCGCCGCGACGGGCGTCCAGTTCGCGGTGCGGCGGGTGGCGGTGCGGAGCGTCCTGCTGGCGGGGGCGGTCGCCGGCGTGGCCGCCATGACCGGCCTTGTCATCGCCGTCTACCAGGCGTCGGTCCCGTTGCTCCTGGGCACCGCGGCGCTGGCCGGCACCGCGCAGGGCCTCGGCCAGCTCGGCGGCCTCACGCTGCTCGGCGAGGCGGTGCCGGCGGAGCGCCGCGCCGAGGCCAACGCGGCGCTGAACACGGGCGGTTATATCCCGGCCGGGCTGCTTCCCGTGGCCGCCGGCTACCTGGCCGACGCGGTCGGCCTCACGGCCGCGACGACGGCCTTCGCCACGGTGGTGCTGCTCGCGGCGGCGACGGGTGCGGTCCTCGCCGTCGGCGTTGCGCGCGAGACGGCGTCGGAGACGCCGAAGGGACCGCCGGCCAGCGCGGCGCGGATGGCGTCGGAGACGCCGAAGGGACCATCGGCCAGCGCGTCGCGCTGACCGCGGGGCCGCCGGGCCCGCGCGATGGCTGGTCGCCGCCGTACACCAACCTGCTGCGCACCGTCCGGCAGAAGTACCCGAACGCCTGGATCTTCGCGCTCGGCACCTTCCGCGGCCGGTACCTGACGGAGAGCAGGGCCGCGGTGTCGACCGTCACGGCGAGCGGCGACGCCCGGGTGCACCGGACCATCACCAGCCGGCTGGCGCCCGTCATCGCCGTGCGTCTCCAGTCCGCTGGTCCGCTCAGATTCACCCGTGGAGAACGGCCGGTCCGGTGCGTCGCTTCCCCCAGGCACCGGGCCGGTCATTCAGGATGACCATGTGACTACCTCCGGTTCGCTGCCCCACGACCCGGTCCATGCAGCGCCCCCGCCGACCAGACGCCTGACCCAGGCGGCGCTGCGCGAGGCGGTGGGGCACCTGGACGCCTCCCTCGAGCGGATGTTCGGCTACCACATGGGCTGGTGGGGGGAGCGCGGCGACCCCTGCCCCGAGGCCGCCGAGGGCAAGGCGCTGCGGCCCACCCTGGCCTTCCTCGGCGCCGAAGCCGCCGACGTGCCGACCGCCACGGCCGAGCCGGGCGCCGTCGCCGTCGAGCTCATCCACAACTCGACGCTGATCCACGACGACATGATGGACGGCGACACCGTCCGCCGGAACCGGCCGGCCGTCTGGCAGGTCTTCGGCTCCGGGCCCGCCATCCTGCTCGGCGACGGCCTGCACGCCTGCGCCGTCGCCACCCTGCTGCGCCGCGGCGGCCGGCACGGCCCCGACGCCGTCCGACTCCTCTCCGGCATGCTGATGCGGCTGGTCCGCGGCCAGGCCAGGGACCTCGCGCTGGCCCGCCGCCCCTGGCAGGGACCGGAGACCGTCGCCATCGCCGAGTACCGGGCGATGGCCGCCGACAAGACCGCCTCGCTCCTCGGCTGCGCCACCGCCATCGGCGCCCAGCTGGGCGGCGCGTCACCGACCACCCTGCGCACCCTCGTCCAGGCCGGCGAGCACCTCGGCCTCGCCTTCCAGTTCGTCGACGACCTGCTCGGCGTCTGGGGCCCGCCGCGCGCCACCGGCAAGCAGACCTCGACCGACCTCGCCAGGGGGCAGAAGACCCTCCCGCTGCTCACCGCCGTGGGCTCTGGCACCGACGACGGGGCGCGCCTCGCCGCGATGCTGGAGCGCGGCCTGCCCGACCCGGACGCCATGGCACACGCCGCGGAGCTCGCCGAACGGGCCGGCGCCAGGGCCGCCACCGAACGCGCGGCCCGGCACCACCTCACCCTCGCCCGACGCGCCTTCACCTCCCTCGCCCCGCCACCCGAGGCACGGGACGCCTTCGACGAGCTGGCCACCACCGTCATCGGCCGCGCCGCGCTCGCCGCCGACCCGCCCGGGGAACCCGAGGGCGGCGCGCGATGAGCGGGCGGGCCTGGGCCCACCACCGGACCGGGCCGCCGCCCGGCGCCTTCGACGTCGCCCCCGACGCCGACCCGGCCCCGGCCATCGCCCGCTTCGCCTCCCCGCTGACCCGGATACTGCTCAGCAGCGAGGGACTCACCACCACCCTGCTCGCCGCCCTCACCGCCGTCCGCCCCCGGCTGCGTCCCGTGCACCAGGGCCGGCTGCCGGCGGCCGAGGCCGCGCCCGGCGCCGCCGACCTGCTGCGCGCCGGCGCCCGCACCGAGGTGCTGACCCGGCACTCGCTCAGCCTCGGGCACCAGGACCGGCCGCTGTCCGTGAACCACGTGGTGATCCGCCTCGACCTGCTGCCGCGCCTCGCGGAGCGGCTCAGCGTCTCCGCGCTGCCGCTCGGCGCGGTGCTGTGGGCGATGGGCACCGGGCACCGCCGCACCGTGCTCGCCGCCGGACACCGGGCCTGGCCGCACGACCCCGAGGTCGGCCCTGGCTGCTTCAAGACCTATGTGCTGTGGCACGACGACGAGCCGCTGGCCGCCGTCACCGAGACGTTCAACCCGGCCGTGGTGCCGGCCGCCACCGGCGAGTGAGAGGGCGGGCATGTCCGTTCAGCCGAGCACCACGACCCTCCCCGGGGCCCCGGGCACCGGGCGGGCCGTCTACGGCCTCTTCCGCGGCACCCAGGCCGCGCTCAGCGTCGCCCCCCTGCTGCTCGCCGCCCTGCTCGCCGACGACCGGCCGCCGCCGGGCCGGCTGGCCCTCGCCCTGCTGGCCGGCGGCGCCGGCGTGCTCGCCATGTTCGCCGCCCACGACCTGCTCGACCTGCGCCACGATCGGCGCCGCCACGACCTCGTCGCGACGCCCGGCACCCGCGACCTCGACGCCGCCGGCGCCCGCCACCCCGTCGCCCAGGGCCGGCTCGGCGTCCCCACCGCCACCGCGCTCACCCTGGGACTCGGCGGCCTCGCGCTGGCGATCGCCACCGCCCTCAACCCGGTCTGCGCCGCGCTCCTGCTGCTCGCCGCGCTGCTCCAGTCCGGCTACTGCGCGCTGGCCGCCGTCACCCCGTGGAAGGCCCTGCTGTCCGGGGCCATGATCGGGGTCAGTGCCCCCGCCGGCTGGTTCGCGATCACGACGCGGCCCGACTGGCCGCTGCTCGGGCTGCTCGTCATCTGGCTGGTCGCCTGGGAGATCGGCGGTCGCAACATCCCCAACGACCTGGCCGACGTGGCGGAGGACGCCAGGCTCGGCCTGCGGACCGTCCCCGTGGTGCACGGGACGCGCGCCAGCCTGGCGCTGATCGAGGGCTGCCTCGCCCTCACCACGCTGACCGGCGCCGCACTGATGGTGGCCGCCTGGCCCACCGCGGGGCCCGTCGGCCTCGCCGGCACCCTGCTGGCCGGCGTCCTCGGCCTCCAACTGCCGGCCAGCCGGCTGCGGCGGCGGCCGAGCCAGCGAGCCGCGCTCGCCCTGTTCACCGCCGCCAGCCTCTACCCGGCCGCCGTGCTGGCCGCCGTCCTCCTCGGCAGCGCGACCTGGCACCTGCCGGGAGCCTGAGCCCGGTCAGTGGTTGTCCGGGTCGAGCGCCTCCCGGCCGACCCGCAGCATGCCGCCGGTGCCGTCCTCCGGGCCGAGCTCCACCTGGATCCGGTGTGTGCGGTCCCGGCTGACGCTCCCGCCCACGTCGGCCGTCAGCACCCCGATGCGCAACCCGGCACGGCCGTCCCCGGCCTGATGGACCTGCACCGCGAACTCCAGGCTCACCTGCCGCACCGCGAAGCGCACCCCGTCGTCCACGCCGTCCGCCCTGGCCTGCGCCAACTCCCGGCGCACCTGCCGGATGACCTCCGCGAGACCGACGACTCCCTCACCCGACGCGCTCATCTCCACCCCCGATCGTCCGCTCGTGGCCTCCGGAGTCTACGGCTTGTGAGGGTCTGACCGGTATGCTGCGACGTATGGGGGACAATCCGACAACGTCGTCGAACTCCCCGGGGGTTTCGGGGAGTTGGAGAGTCCGGTTACGCCGGCCCAAGGGGCGGGTGTTGGGTGCGGGGGTGCTGGTCTCGCCCGACACCGTGCTCACCTGCGCGCACGTGGTGGGGACGCCCGACCGGCCGGTCCTGGTCGACCTGGTCGGCGTGCCGGGGGCCGGGGCCGTGCGGGCCCGGGTGGACGCGGGGAGCTGGGTGCCCGAGCGCGGCGACCACGGTGACCAGGGCTTCGGACCGACCGGCGACCTCACGCTGTTACGCCTGGAGCGGCCGCAGCCGCCGGGCCGCGCCACCAGGCTGCGCAGGCTCTCGCCCAGCTGGGACCGGCGCGTCGGCATGTACGGCTTCCCCGAGGAACTCGACCAGGGCATCTACCTGCGCGGCCGGCTCGCCGGCGGCACCGGCGGCGACGGGCGGGTGCAGATCTTCCCCGAGGAGCCGGCCGAGTGGGTGCGACCCGGCTTCAGCGGCGCCGGCGTCACCGACCAGCTGACCGGCCAGGTCATCGGGATCGTGGTCAGCGCCTACGTCGGCCAGGGTCTGCGGCTGTCGTTCATGATCCCCACCGAGACGGTCATCCACCACCTGCCGGAGGTCGAGCGGTGGACCGACGGGGACTCCGTCGTCGACCGGGCACTGGTCTCCACCGCCGGCGACGAGCCGGTCGAGGATCCCGCGTTCGCCGCCTGGCTCGCCGGCTGGCTGCGCGGCGGGGCCGGGGTCCCGCCCGCCGAGGCCGTCCTCGTCGAACCGGCCGCCCCCGCCAGGAGCCTGACGCTGCGCCGCGCGCTCACCCAGGCCGACCGTGAGCTGTCCACCACGGGACGTGCCACCACCGGCCGACGACCGGAGCCCGACACCCTCCCGCCGGTCGGATCCCTCGACCTGGCCGTCGACGCCAGCCGCCAGACCCCGGCCGAGCTCGCCGAGCGGGTCTGCCGGCGGATGGGCCTCGACGGCGGCCCCGAGCGCCTGGCCGTCACCGTGCTGCCGCTGACCGTCGTCGTGGACGGCGTCGACCGCGCCCCCGACCCGGCCGGCCTCGCCGAACTCCTCGAACTCCTCGCGGAACAGGGCAGCCGACTGCTGCTCGTCTTCCACGCCGCCGACTCCGAGACCCGCCGCGTGGCCGTCGCCGCCCTCCGGCTGCGCCACCGCCTCGGCCAGCTCGCCCGCCGTCTGGAGGAGACCCTGCCGCTCGAGGCCAGGCTCCACGAACGGTACCGGCAGGTCCGCGCCGACATCCGCCGCGCGACCGACGCCCTGACCACCGTGCACGCGCTGCGCCGCCTCGTTTCCCGGCAGCGTCGGGAGTGCTCGGTCCCCGATCGCACGGCAGCCGGACTCGACCGGCTGCACGAGGAGTTGGACGGCTACGAGGGGGAGGCCCGGAAGGCCGCGGCCCGCATCGAGGAGGCGGTGACCAGGCTCGACGCCCTCGTCGTCCGGCGGGACGAGTTACGTGGCCGGCTCGGCGCGGCCCAGGCCAGGGCGCGCGCCGTGTGCGACGGGGAGGACCTGCCCCTCGCCCACGCCTACGCGGCCGCCCACGAGCTGCTGTGGCGGGCGCCCTGTGACGTGCCGGCCGCGGAGCGGGCCGTCGCGGCCTACGTCCTCGCCGTCACCGGCCGCCCGGACGAGCCGGCGGGGGTCTCCACGCCATGACCGCCTGCGACCGGCCGCCCTGCGACGGCACCGTGCTCGCCACCGGCTACTGCGACACCTGCGGCCGACGCCCCGCGGCGTCGACGGCCGGGGCCGCACCGCCGAGCCCGCCACCCCCCACGTCGGACCGGACAGCCGACGTGCCGTCCCGGGCGTCCGCCGTGCTGTCCGCCGCCGGCGGCGGCGAGATGTCCCTGCCGGACGTCTCCGTGCTCGACCCGTCAGAACTGGTGGACGACGACCCCCGCCCGCCCAGGGAGGGCAGGCGCTGCGGCAAGGACGGCTGCGACGAGACGATCGGCGTCGGCTTCGGCGGCCAGCCGGCCAGGCCGAGCGGCTACTGCCCGCGCGGGCACCCCTACTCCTTCGAACCCCGACTCCACCGCGGTGACCTGCTGGGCGGCCAGTACCGGGTCGAGGGCCCCGTCGCGCACGGCGGTCTCGGCTGGATCTACCTCGCCAGGGACACCCAGCTCGACGACCGTCCCGTCGCGCTCAAGGGCCTGATCAACGCCAACGACCCCACCGCGCTCAGCGTCGCGGAGGCCGAACGGCGTTACCTCACCGCCCTCGACCATCCCGACATCGTCCGCATCATCAACTTCGTCACCTGGCGGGACACCGGCTACCTGGTGATGGAGTTCGTCGGCGGACGCTCCCTCAGGGAACTGCTGACCCGCCGGGGCCAGGAGCGGGTGCTCGGCGAGCCGCTGCGCCTGGAACACGTCGCCGCCTACGGCTGCCGCATCCTCGACGCCCTCGACTACCTGCACAGCCGCGGCCTGCTCTACTGCGACATGAAGCCGGACAACGTGATCCACCACGGCGACCGCGTCAAGATCATCGATCTGGGGGGCGTCCGCCGCATCGACGACCACGTCTCGGACATCGTGCGCACCCGTCCCTACCTGCCGGACGAGGAGCTGTACCACCACTCCGAGCCGGCCGAGGAGCACGGGGAGCGCCGCCCTCGGGTCACCAAGCTCTCCGACCTGTACACCGTGGCCACCACCCTGGGTGAGCTGGTGGACGCCGCCGTGCCGGGGCCGCCGGTCGCGCACGACTCGTTCCGCCGGCTGCTCGATCGCGCCACCGCCACCGAACCGGACGCCAGGTTCGCCACCGCCGCCGAGATGTCCACCCAACTACGGGGCGTCTGGCGCGAGATCCACTCCCTGAGCACCGGCGAGCCGCACGTCGCCCGGTCCACCGTGTTCTCCCCGGGCGCCGACCCGCTGGACGCCGGTCTCGGCGCCGTTCCGCCGCCGGACCACGAGGCGTTGGAACCAGGCGTCGCGCCACCGGCCCCGGAACTCGTGGCCCTCCGGCTGCCCGTGCCCATTCCGCACCCCCACGCCCCCGCCGCCGCGCGTGAGCTGCTCACCTGCGCCACCTCCCTCGCCCTCGGCGACCTCGACGCGGCGGAGGAGGGGCTGCTGCGGGCCTGCCGACTGCTCGGGCCCGCCGTCGCCCGACACGACTGGCGGATCGCCTGGCACCGCGGGCTGCTCCTGCTGGCCAGGGGCGACGTCCAGGACGACGGCGCCATCCAGCGGCTGCTCGGCATCTCGCCCGGAGCCAGACCGCGAGCCCGGGACTGGTTCGAAGCCGTCTGTGACGCGCTGCCCGGCGAGCCGGCGCCCAAGCTCGCCCTCGGCTACTGCGCCGAGCGTGCCGGCGAGCCCGAGGTCGCGGCGCGCCGCTACGCGGCGGTCTGGCTGCGCGACCCGTCCGACGGCGCCGCGACCTTCGGCCTCGCCAGGGCCCGGCTCGCCGCCGACGACCGGGCCGGCGCCCTCGCCGTCCTCGACCAGGTCCCGCCCCACGCACCGCACCATCGTGCGGCCCGGCTCGCCGCAGTCCGGGTGCGGGCCGGTTGGCGTGGCGAACGCCCCCCGACCGCGGAGGAGTTCCGACACGCACAGGAACTCGCCGCCCAGCTGACGCTGGACGGCGGCAGAACCGAGGGCCAGGAACGCGCGCGGTTGGTCGCCGAGATCAGGGCGTCGGCGCTGCGCGCGCTGGGCGTGGGCGCCCTGGCGCCCGACGAGCTGGCCCCGGGGCCCCTCTTCGGCGACCCGCCAGGCGAACGCCGGCTGCGGAAACTGCTGGAGGCGTCCCTCCGGGAGATCGCCGAGGGGGCCAGGACCCGCGAGGAGCACGCGGCGCTGATCGACCGCGCCAACCGGGTCCGACCGTGGACCCGGTTCTGAGCGCACGACGCCGGCAGGAGGCACCACAGGGACAGGGGGAACGACCATGACCGACCGGAACGGCGAACCCGCCGTCACGCTCACCGTCCACCAGGACGAGGAACTCGCCGTCAGCGCCGCGAAGTCGGGCGTGCACGGCTTCCTCAGCGTCCGGGTCGGCGGCGTCGACCCCGCCGCGCACGGCGGCCCGCCGGCCAGCGAGGTGATCGTGATCGACTGCTCCGGCTCCATGGCGACCCCGAGCAGCAAGATCGCCTCCGCCCGCGAGGCCGGGATCGCCGCGGTCCAGGCGCTGCGCGACGGCACCAGGTTCGCCGTCGTCGCCGGCACCCACCAGGCCCGCATGGTGTACCCGTTCGACGGCCGGCTGGAGATCGCCGACCATGACTCCAAGGCCCAGGCCGCCGACCAGATCCGCTACCTGTACCCCAACGGCGGGACGGCCATCGGCGCCTGGCTCAGGCTTACCCGCCGCCTGATGGCCGACGGGGAGAGGATGCGGGAGGGCCCCGCGGGACACCGGCACGCCCTGCTGCTCACCGACGGCTGGAACGAGCACCACGCCGAGCTGCTGGCCCCCGAACTCGACGCCTGCCGGGGCCTGTTCGTCTGCGACGCGCGGGGCATAGGCGACGGCTGGAACGCCAGGGAGCTGGAGGAGATCGCCAACCGGCTGCACGGCACCGCCAGAGCCGTGCTCCGCGACGCCGAACTACGGGCCGAGTTCGAGGAGATGGTGCGGGCCTCCATGACCCGCAGCCTGTCCGGGGTCGTCATCCGGGTGACCCCCATGCCCGGCGTCACCATCCGCTTCCTCAAGCAGGTGTACCCGGTCGAACACGACCTCACCGACGGCGGTCGCCCCGCGACCGGCGGGACCGTCGAGTACCCCACCGTGGCGTGGCGGGACGGGGAGGAACGCGCCTACCACGTCTGCCTGGACGCCGATCCCACCGGCCGGCCCCGCCTCGAGGACCTGCAGCTCGCCTTCGCCGAGGTGGCGCTCGCGACGGCGCCCGCCGCCGCCTCAGAACCGGAGGCGATCACCGTCCGCTGGCTGCCGGGCGATGCCCAGCCCACCAGACGCAGCGCCGTCAGCGAACACTTCGGGCTCTGGGGCGACTACGGCCGGGTCGTCGCCGACGCCTTCGACGCCTACGAGGCCGGCGACCTGCCCACCGCCCAGGCCAGGCTGGGCACCGCCGTCCGCATCGCCCACCGGCTGGCCGACGCCGACAAGCTGCGACTGCTCGCCGAGGTCGTCGAGATCGGCGACGCCGCCACGGGCCGGGTCACCCTCCGGGGCTCCTTCGACCAGCGCCTCCTCGGGCAGCTCCTGATGACCCGCAGCCACACCACGCTCGTCCCCGGCGACCTCATCGAGGGACCGCCCGGCGAGCCGCGCCACTGCTCCCAGCCCGACTGCGACGCGCTCTCGGCGCCGCACGCCGAGTTCTGCGTCGACTGCGGTCACCCGCTGCCCGCCCCCACCGCCGGCCGGGAGCCGGAATGAGCGACACCCGCCGGGCGCTGCTGCACCGGCTCACTCTGTTGATCGCGCTCACCCTCGCGACGGTGCTCGCGCTGTTCACCGCCTACGCCGGCGTGCACCGCGACGCCGGGGCGGTCAGGCACGGCACCGCCCCCGCCGTCCTGGACATCACCACCGCGCAGGACGCCCTGCGCCTGGCCAACGCGGCGGCCAGGGACACCCTGGAGTCAGGCCAGGGCACCCTCGTCGGTGCCGGCAGCGGCTACCGCATCCAGCTCGCGGTCGCCAACCAGAGCCTGGCGAGCGCCGCCGAGGGCGACGTGGCGGGCGACGCGGGGCTGCGTGTCCTGCAGACCGTCAGCGGCCTCATCGTCGCCTACTCGGGGTGGATCGAGCGGGCCGCCACGGAATCCGAGGACGCCGACCTGCGCGGCGCCTACCTGCACTACGCCGACACCATGCTCAACCGGGAGGACAGCGGCATCCTCGCGCGCCTCGACCGGCTCCAGACCGAACAGCGCGCCGAGTTGGCCGCGCAGACCGTCTTCGGCTGGCCGGAGCTGCTCGCCTGGGGCGTGGCGCTGCTGAACTCCGCCCTGCTCCTCGGGTTCCTGGTGGAGACCCAGCGTTTCCTGCGCCGCAGGTTCCGGCGACGACACAACCCGTGGCTGCTCGGCGCCACCCTCGTGCTGGTCGTGGCCTGGGCGCTGCTCGCCCTCGGCACCGTCCAGACCCAGCGCGCCAAGGACGAGGCCCGCCGCGACCTCGCCGGGGCCGTGGCCACCTGGCAGGCGGTCGCGGGCGGCCCGGTGACGAGCGAGGGAGAGGACGTCGCCCGATCCATCCGTAGTACGGCGGAGGAGGTCGAGACGGAGATGCGGGACACCGGCTGGCGGGTCGGGATCGTCGGCTGGGTGCCGGCGCTCGCGCCCGCGCTCGCCACGCTGATCGTGTGCGGCATGGAGCCGCGCGTCGCCGAGTACCGGTTCAGGGCGCGATGAGGGGCCCGCGCGTCGCCGCCGCCGCGGCCCTCGTCCTGGCCCTGCTGGTGGCCGCCTACGTCGTGGTCGACCGGGTGGGCAGGTCCGCCTCGTCGGCCGGCACCGTCACCGTGTTCGCCTCCTGGACCGGCTGGGAGGCCAGGGCGTTCGAGGCCGTGCTGGCCGAGTTCACCGAGTCGACCGGCATCGAGGCCGAGTACCAGGGCACCACCGCCCAGCGCGAGGTGCTGATGTCCCAGGTGCGGTCGGGCTCGCCGCCCGACGTGGCGATCCTCTCCAGCCCGGGCGAGCTGGCCGAGTACGCCGGCCGCGGCGAGGCGTTCCCGCTCGACACGGCGCTGGGCGAGCAGCGGTCCGCCTACGAGGCGCCCTGGCTCGCGCCCGTCGCCGGCGGCACGGAGACGTACTGGGTGCCCGTCAAGATCGACCTCAAGAGCGTCGTCTGGTACGACCCGGCACGCCACCCGGAGCGCGCGGACGTCGCGGCCCTCGCCGTCGACGGCGACTCCTGGTGCGTCGGGATGGGCTCGGACGCCACCTCAGGATGGCCCGGCACCGACTGGGTGGAGGACCTGCTGCTCCAGACGGCGGGACCCGACGCCTACGAGGCATGGGCCACCGGGGCCCCCGGCAGCTGGACGACCCCCGAGATGGCCGCCGCCTGGCGCGGCGTCGCCGAGGTCCTCACCGGCCGGGGCTCCGACCGCGCCACCGAGTCCCTGACCCGCGACCACGGCCCGGCGTCCCGTGAGCTGTTCGCCGACCCGCCGGGCTGCGCGCTCGACCACCAGTCGTCGTTCATCCGCGCCGAGTACGGCGCGGCGACCCTCGGCGGCGGCGTGCCGCCGGGGGCGTTCCTGCCCTCCTCCACCGTGCTGCCCGGCGCCGCCGGGGAGCAGCGCGGCTGGGAGGTGGCCGGGGACTTCGCCGGCATGTTCCGCGACACGCCGCAGGCGCGACGGCTCATCGGCTACCTGGCGTCAGCCGAGGCCCAGCGGCTGTGGGCCGGCGCGATGCCCGACGACATGCCGAGCCCCATGTTCGCCAACGCGCGGGTGGGCGAGGACGTCTACGCGGGCGACGCGGCCGGCGCCGAGATCGCCCGAATCCTGCGGGGCCCCGGGCCGCACTGCCTCGACGCCTCGGACGCCATGCCGCCGCCCGTGCGGGACGCCTTCCAGCACGCCGTGCTGCGCCTGCTCGCCGAGCCGACCGAGCCGCCCGACGAACTCCTCGCCGACCTGGAGCGGGTCAGCGCGGCCGTGACCGAGGACGGCGCGGCCTGGCCGTCCTCGGTCTGCGGCTGACCCGGCCGCCCGGCCTCAGCCGGCGGCGACGTCGATCTCCTTTCGGCCCGGCATCGACGAGGAGGCGCCCGGGCGGGTCACCGACAGGCCCGCCGCCGCCGAGGCCCACGCCAGCGCCGCCGCCATCGGCCGGCCCTCGCCGCGCGCCACGGCCAGGGCGCCGACGAAGGTGTCGCCGGCGGCCGTGGTGTCCACCGCACGCACCCGGGTAGCGGGCACGCGCACCGGCTCCGCGCCGCGGGCCAGGAACAGGCTGCCGGCCTCGCCGAGGGTGACGACCACCTCCGGCACCCGCTCCAGCAGCGCGGCGGCCGCCCGGTGCGGGTCCCGGTGCCCGGTCAGCGCCGCCGCCTCGTGCTCGTTGGGCACCAACAGGTCGGTCAGCCCCAGCAGTTCGTCCGGCAGCTCACGGGCCGGCGCCGGGGTGAGCACCGTCCGCACCCCGTGCGCCCTGGCTGTCCTGGCCCCGGCCAGCACGCCCGCCATGGGCAGTTCCAACTGGAGCAGCAGCGCTTCGGCGGCCGCCACGCGCGCCTCGTCGCCGGGGGCGAGACCGGTCACCGTGCCGTTGGCGCCCGGCACCACCACGATGGAGTTGCCGCCCTCGTCGTCCACCACGATGTGCGCGGTGCCGCTCGGTCCAGGCACGGTCCGCAGACCGGCCGTGTCCACCCCCGAGTCGGCGAGCGCGGCGCGCAGCCGGGGGCCGAAGTCGTCGTCGCCGACCGCGCCGATCATGGTCACCCGGCCGCCGGAACGGGCCGCCGCGATGGCCTGGTTGGTGCCCTTGCCGCCCGGCACGGTGCGGAACTCGCGCCCAGAGACGGTCTCGCCGCGCCGGGGCGCGACCGGCACGTAGGCGACCAGGTCCATGTTGGTCGAGCCCAGCACGGCGATCGCGGGGGCCGGGACCCCGGTGGGGTGGCTCATGCGACGACCTCCAGGGTGAGCGCCGCCAGCTCGTCGAACCCTATGCCGTCGAAACCGGCGATCGAGGTGGCGAGCCGGTTCTTCAGCGGCGCCGTCCACCGGGCGGGCAGCGCCTCCGGCGCGCCGGCCAGCAGCCCGGCCAGCGAGCCGGCCGTCGCACCGTTGCTGTCGGTGTCCCAACCGCCGGACACCGCCCGGCACACGGAGGCCGTGAAGTCGCCGTCCGCGTGGGTGAGCGCGGCGGCGAGCAGCGCCACGTTGGGCAGCACATGCACCCAGTGGTGGTCGCCGTAGCGCGCGTGCAGCCGGTCCACCACGGCGTCGAAGTCGGCGGCCGCCGGCAGCTCACGGGCCGTCGCCACGCCGAACCGGACGGCCTCGGCCAGCCGGGACTCCGCCGGCACCACGGCGAGCCCGGCGCGCAGACAGCCGTGCACATCCACGCCGCCGCCGGCCGCCGCGGCGATCGCGGCCGCCGCGAACATCGCGCCGTAGACGCCGTTCGCCGAGTGGCTCAGCACCGCGTCCCGGTAGGCGAGTTCGGCGGCCCCGGCCGGGTCGCCAGGATGCGTGTACCCGTAGACGTCGGCCCTGATCAGGGCGCCGATCCACTCCCGGAACGGGTTGTGGTGGGTGGCGGTGGCCGGCGGCTCCCACCCGGCCAGCAGGTTGCGGTAGGCGACCCGCTCGGCGGTGAAGGTGCGGCCGGCGGGCAGCTCGTCGAGCCAGAGCCCCGCCACGTCGGCCGTGTCGAAGCCGTGGCCGTGCCGGTGCAGCAACAGCAGCCCGAGCAGCGGGTAGTTGAGGTCGTCGTCCTCCGGGGCGCCGTCGATGTTCTCGGCCAGCGAGTTGGCCGCCGAGCGGCGGTTCCACGGGTGGGCGGCGGCCAGCTCGGCGGGCAGCCCGCGCGCCGTGAACCAGGTGTCGAGCGGCCAGTTGCCGGTCGCCCTGCCGATGGCCCGGATCCCGGCCAGCGGCAGCTTCTCCACCGGCTTGCCCAGCACACAGCCGACCGCCCGGCCCAGCCAGCCGGCGTGCAGCCGGGTCTCCAGCGCCACCCGGTCGAGCGGCGCCCCGGCCCCGGCGGGGGCCGGCCAGTCGGGGCAGGCGGCCCTGATGGCCGCCCGCCCCGCCGGCTCCCGGTCGGCCCTGT